>CAYWTG010000040.1:0-10724 GCA_964461155.1 uncultured Ruminococcus sp. | reverse complement strand
TTTCCCAGCACGGAAGCGACAAACGAATCCCCCGACACTATAAGTGCCGTGATCCTGCCGCAGTCGATGTCAAGTTCAAGCTCGCAAACGCATCCGAGCCGCTGCCCGTTGCAGATATTAACAACATCTTTTTCTCTGAGGTCGCCCGTCGTGCAGCCCATATAAGCCTCCGAAGTTAAGCTCATACACGATTATATGCGGCAATGCACGTTTTGAGAACCCGAGAAATTCAGTTTCTGCCTTATCGCCCGCTCTCGGACGAGCTTTCGCCGTTCGAGGTGTCTTCGCTTTCATCAGGCTCTTCCGTGCTCACAGAGTCGCTATCGTCACTCGGAGCGTGGTATACATACGCTGTAAGCTCATCGTAGCCGACAGCATCAATGCCGTAGGTCACGTCACCTGACGGCAGAGCGTAGAACGCATCTCCGTCGGAGTTTTTGCCGAAGACGAGCTCAAACGAAGCTTTGGCACTCGAGTGCTCGTAGTTCACGATGATGCGTGCGGAGTCTTCGGAAATGCCGTACTCGGCAAGGCCGGCCTCGTCGAGTGCGTATCCCTTGGGAGTTGCAAAACTGCAATACTTCTGCAAGGAATGAACGATATCGGAAATGCCGTCGGAGTCGGTGATGATATTTTCTCTGCCCTCTCCGTCATTGACTGCGACAGATGTCACGCTGTCCTCGGAGATCTCCGACGGGAAGCTGTCCTTGACCGCAAACAGCTCGGATTTTGTCACGTCGAATGCAGATGACAATGTATCACTGATCATGTACACCT
Source organism: uncultured Ruminococcus sp. (assembly GCA_964461155.1). Lineage (GTDB taxonomy): Bacteria > Bacillota > Clostridia > Oscillospirales > CAG-272 > RUG11130. The sequence goes on along the minus strand of CAYWTG010000040.1, from coordinate 9,947 downwards.
TACCGTCGCATTCGAGATATTTCAGCGAGTTATAACTGTTTGTATCGCCGAGTTTAAATGTGTGCTCACACTCGCCGTCGCCGACGGTAACGGTAAGTGTCGGCTCGTCAAGTCCGTATGCGGCCGAGTCCGTACCGTCAACCGTGCGCTTCGCTTCGACGGCGCAAAGTGCGGACAGCATCTTTGAAATCAAGGTCTGATCCACAGGATAAAGCTCATCATCGGAAAGAATCCACGTGCCGTCGCGCAGTACAAGCGAAAGCTCGCTCTTCTCGTCGGTGTAGCTGAGAGTCACAAGGGAGTCCTCGCTCATATCGCAAACTTTAAATGTCTCATTCTCGCTGTCACTTTCCTCTTCGTTTGACTGACTGTCGTTATACGCCGACAGAGCGACATATGCACCGATGAGGCAGACGAGTAACGCCAGAAGCACAACGGGTGCAGCTATTTTACTTTTTTTCATTTTACAGTGCCTTTTTGGAAAATGTTTTTAGCAAAGGTTTGAGAGAAAGCCGTCATCTGCGTCTGCGGCGATACCAAACGGCAAAGCCGCAACCGATGATCGCTATCGGGATTATTACGGTCATTACTATCATAAGTACATTCGACCATGTTTCTGTCATGCTGAGTGCATCTAACGCAAGTGACTTTCCGATGATCGACACGGTATTGCTCTTTTCGCAGTACTGCGCGAGTGTAGCAAGGAGCATCTGAATGTTTCCTGTCTCCTGATAGTACTGATATACGCTGTAGTCCGTCAGTGCAGTCGTTGAGAACCACACAAAGCTTGATACATTGTCGCGCTCACCGGTTGAGGCGTGCTCGGCAGATACCGCGATCGAGATCGGCTCTCCCGCCTTGTAGTCGTCGTTGTCCTCGAGCTTTCCGTCGGTCGTGACGTTTTTCATAACGGCCTTATCGCTCGTCTTTAAGATATCGGTAACCGTTACGCCGTCAACGGAGGAGATCTTTATGCCGTGTGCGGCGTTTACAACGAATGTCGCGTCGGCAAGCTCCTCGCGAGAGGTAATGCCGTTCTCGCTTGCAACGGGCTCGCTGTAGAACATATGGCTCGACTGACTGCTCGATGTGCTCTCGACGGTGTCGCATACGACTCCGCTCATGGCCTCAAGGCCGAACTCTTTTGCGAGTGCCGCGAAATTCGGAAGCTTCTCGGCATCGAAAGTGTAGTTTGTGACAAAGAGGATATCTCCGCCCTGCTTACTGAAATTTTCGAGAGTCTCAAGCTCTGCGGATGAAATGTCGTCTGTCGGAGTCATGATGCAAAGGAGCTTGCAATCCTCGGGGATCTTTTCGGTTTCGGAAAGCTTGAGCGATGACACGTTGATATTCTCGTTTTCGATGAATGCTGAGTAGTTCGTGTCAAACGCCGCCTCGCCGTGGCCTGTGAGCACATACACGGTGGGCAGGACGTCCGCATTTACAAATTCAAGTGCGGATGTGATAGCCATTTCTCCGTCAAAGCGTGCCTCGGTCTCATAGCCGTACTGGCTGAGATAATATGCCTGCTCGTATGTGAGCTTTGTGTCCTGATAATAATATCCTGACATATCGGAATTCGGGACGACGGTCGAACGCTTGTCGCTGACGGCGATTATGCTGTTTGCCGCGAGCGTTTCGTCGGTGTATGTCGAAGTGAACGCAGGCTCGACTGCGGGATCGATGACTTCAACATCGATCTTCGAGCACTTTGCTTCATACATTTTGAGAAGCTCGTGGATTCTCGTGTCCTCCTGACCGCGTTCTGCGATGAGGTAGAGCTTCACATCCGTGTCGAGCGCGGCGAGTATCTTCTCGGAAGTCTCTCCGACCTCGAAATAATCCTCGTTTCCGGTGCTGAAATGTATGAGATTGACCGGGAGTGCCGATACGATGAGATTTACAAACACAACAAGTGCGATAACGATGGCTGTTATGACAATCCCGTATGTGCCCATTTTGAGTCGGCGCAGGTTTATCTTTTTATTTGCTTTTTTCATGCGTGGCCTATCCTTTCTTTCACTCGTCATCTCACGACCAGCGACGCTTGTCCATCGATCTTACGGAAAGATAAACGAACAAAAGCACGACCGAGATGTAGTAAATAACAGCGGAGAGATCAAAAATGCCGTAGTAAATGAAGATATCGAGTCTGTCGAAAAGCGCGAATTTTTCAAGTATCTTCGGAACGGCTCCCGCGAAAAGCGAGCTGTCAAAGAAATAAAGAACAGCTGTCGGGAGCGCGATAACGGCCGCCGCAACAAGACCCGCGACATCGCTGTGAAAAAGCGTGTAGACGATAAGTCCGATGATAACGGCAAATACAAAGAAGCAAACAAGCGACGCTACGGCAGTGGTGGGAATAAGCGACGCTATGAGCGACATGAGATATATCGCAACGAAGACGCCGAAAGTGATAACGGCAGAGATCAGCTGGCTCGATGTGAGCGTTGATATGAACATACCGATCGCAATGAGTGCACAGCCGAGGAGAAAAAACGCTAAAATTCCGCTGTACGAGCCGACGAAATTCACGTTTCCGAAAAACGAAAGGATGATCGGGTACATACAGAGAATGATCGTAGATGCGGCGTGAACGGTGAGCATCGCGAGATACTTTCCGACGACAACGCGCGTCATTCCGATGGGAAGTGCGTACAGAAGCTGATCCGTGCGAGAACTCTTTTCTTCCGCAAAGGAACGCATGGTGAGTATCGGCACGGCCAAGAAGAAAATGAACGCCGCGCTGTTGAGCGTCTGCTCAAATTCGGGATTTCCCGATTTGAAATTCATTATCGTTGCGAAAATTCCGGTTATAATAAGGACAAGGGCGATGTAAACGACTCCCGTCATATTACAAAAATGTCCTCTGAGCTCTTTTTTGTACTGTGCAAACATCAGTCATTACCTCCGTCGTTCTGAACTTCCTGTGCATCCGACGACGCGTCGATCTCCGAGGTGTCTTCACTCGCACCGAACATCGGAGTGTAGTCGCCGTCATCGGTGCCCTCGTCTTCGACATTCGCTTCGTTTTCGTCGGAAGTCTCGCTCGTCGTCTCGGTCAGTGAGAGGAAGACTCTCTCAAGCGACGCTTCTTCGTAATTCATGGCGATGATCGGCAGTCTCGCGTCGGCAAACGCGAAGAAGATGCGGTCGCGGATATCGCTGTTTTTCGGAGTCTCTACTTCGGCGCAAACAACTCCCGCGCCCTTTTGAGAGATCTTGAGAGAACGCAAGTCCTCGATTTGCGCAAAGATCTCCTCAGCCTGAGTGGGGGTACATCTCGCCTCAAGGCGTATTTTCGCCGAGCCCTCGAACATCGTGCGAAGATTTTCGATAGCATCGGCCGCAACGACGCTTCCCGATGATATGATAACCGTGTAGTCGCAAATTTCTTCGATCTCGGAGAGGATATGGCTCGAGATGATGACCGTATGAGACTCGCCGAGCTCGCGTATGAGTGAGCGGATCTCGATTATCTGTCGCGGGTCAAGGCCGACTGTCGGCTCATCGAGGATAACTATCGGCGGATTTCCGAGAATCGCCTGCGCGATACCGACTCTCTGACGGTATCCTTTCGAGAGATTTCCTATAAGTCTGTCCTGCACGCTTTCAAGGCTTGTCCTCTTCATCGACTCGTCGACGTTTTCGAGAAGCTCGGCTCTTTTAAGTCCCTTCGCCTCACCGACATAGCAAAGATATTCAAACACTGTCATGTCGAGGTAAACGGGCGGCTGTTCGGGAAGATATCCGATGCAACGCTTTGCCGCGATGGCATCGTCGAATATGTCATGACCGTTAATTGTGACCTCGCCCTCGTCGGGAGCAAGACATCCGGTAATTATATTCATGGTCGTTGATTTACCTGCACCGTTAGGTCCGAGAAAGCCGTAAATACGTCCGTCCTCAAACGTAAAGCTGACACCGTGCAAGGCAGTGTTCGCGCCGTAACGCTTTACAAGATTTTTTGCCTGTATCAAGATCTGGTTCCTCCGTTTGATATATGTATGTATTCATTTGGGTGTGGAAACGCTAAATTACATTATACCTCAAAAGAATGACTAAAGTATGAACGCACGCCGTTCGAACGACGTAAAAGGACTTTTTTGACTCATCTGAGATATTTTATGCGAAATTTCATTGCAAAATAAAAAAATATGTAGTATAATCTTTGTGTATGACTAAATTTGTACTTTGCGGATGCTCCGCAGGAAGGAGGCTGTATGGGAAGAGATATCGGTATCGATCTCGGCACGGCTACCGTGCTCGTTTATGTCAAGGGACGCGGAATCGTACTCAAAGAACCGTCGGTCGTCGCCATTGACAACAATACAAACCGAATACTGAAAGTCGGACGCGAGGCACAACAAATGCTCGGCAGAACTCCCGGAAATATCACCGCCATTCGCCCTCTGCGCGACGGAGTTATAAGCCAGTACGATGTGACGATGCGCATGATACAGCATTTCATTAAAAGAGCCTGCGGCAGTTCACTGCTCTTTAAGCCGCGCCTTATCGTGTGCGTGCCGAGCGGCATAACGGAAGTCGAGGAGCGCGCCGTGGTCGACGCGGCAACTCAGGCGGGAGCAAAAAAGACTTTCCTCATCGAAGAACCCGTCGCTGCCGCAATCGGTGCGGGTATTGACATTTCTCAGCCGAACGGACACATGGTCGTCGACATCGGCGGCGGCACGACGGACATCGCGGTGATCTCGCTCGGCGGCGTTGTCGTCTCAGAATCGATCAAAATCGCGGGCGACCGCTTTGATGAAGCGATAATCCGTTATGTCAGAAAGAAGCACGGTGTGCTCATCGGCGAGAGAACGGCTGAGGAGATCAAAATTAAGGTCGGCGCGGTTTGGCCGCACGACGAGCAGAAGGTAATTGAAGTCAAGGGTCGCTGTCTGCGCGAGGGTCTGCCGAGACTTTTGCGAATAGGCTCCGGCGAAATGCCTCAGGCTCTCGAAGAGCCGATCCGCGCGATCGTCGAAGCTGTGTGCTCCGTCATAGAGAGAACTCCCCCCGAGCTCATCGGAGACGTGCTCGCAAACGGCATCGTCATGACGGGCGGCGGAAGCTTAATATACGGTCTTGACCGCCTTATCGAAAGTGCCACGGGAATTGTGACCCGCGTTGCCGACAAGGCCGTCTCATGCGTTGCGGTAGGCACCGGAATGGCTCTCGACTACATCTCGTCGCTTCCAGAGGGAACAATAAATCTCTCGCGTCAACGCCTTTCGAGGTTCTGACCCGAAATATTTACAAAATAATTCAAGCGGGACTCCGTCAGCGGGTCGTTTTAACGCCCCTTTCGTGTTCCGCTTGTTTATTTTACAGCGGATATATGAGCCGCACGTTACACTCGTGTGATGATAATTTAAAAACTACGTGATTTTTTATTCAAGATACGGAGGACACCATGGAAAAGAGCAATCGATCGTATTTTTACAAAAGCTTCTTTTTGATGCTGATTTCGATCGCATTACAAAATGTGCTTGTATACAGCGTCAATCTTGCCGACAATATCATGCTCGGACGCTTCAACGAAAACGCCATGTCGGGCGTCGGACTTGTAAATCAAATACAGTTTCTTTTGCAGATGCTTGTAACGGGAACAGGAGAAGGACTTACCGTCATCGCATCACGTCACTGGGGAGAGGGTGACCGCGATTCGATAAAGCGCGTGACGAGCGTCGGTATGCGCTTCGCGCTTATCTTTTCCGGAGTTATCTTCGTTGCCGCGTTCTTCTTTCCCGAAGCTGTGCTCGGAATACTGACCGACAAGCGAGAGTTCATCGTCGAGGGCGCAAAGTATCTGCGGATCATCGCTTTTACATATCCCATATTTGCGGTAAGTAACATTCTTATCGCATCTCTCAGAAGCGTCGAAACAACGAAGATCGGACTCTGGATCTCCGTTGTAACTCTCGTGTCAAACATATCGCTCAATTATCTTCTCATTTTCGGAAAATGCGGATGCCCCGCAATGGGCGTGCGCGGTGCCGCCGTTGCTACGCTTATCTCGCGAGTCATCGAGCTTATTATAATCACTTTGTACACGCTCTTTATTGACAAAAAGATTCAGATGAAGATATACGACTTCTTCACCCCGGTCGGAGAGATGCTTCGCCGATTTGCGAAAACAGGTCTTCCCTGCATCTTTTCCTCAGGATCTTGGGGCATCGCCATGGGACTTCAAACTGCGATCCTCGGCCGACTTGACGAGGCTGTCGTGCCCGCAAACAGCATCGCAACCACCGTGTTTTCAATTATGACCGTCTTTATCTACGGTTCCGCCAACGCGGCCGCCATTGCTCTCGGAAAGATGCTCGGTGAAAATCGTGCAAGGATCGCCGACGGAGTTATGACAAGCGAAGAAAATCTTGCGCAAATAAAGTCTCGCACTCGCGTACTGCAGATAATCTTCTTGATCCTCGGCGTTATTGCCTCGGTCGCCCTCTTTGCCGTCAAGGATCTGATCATAGGATTTTACGACATCTCGCCCGAGACCGCAAAGCTCACAAACAGCTTCATGTGCGTGCTGTGCGTGACGCTTCTCGGTACAGCCTACGAAATGCCGTGCCTTACGGGAATAATCCGCGCGGGAGGCGACACAAGCTTTGTCTTCTACAACGACCTTATTTTCATGTGGTGCATAGTGCTCCCGTCATCGTTCGTCTCCGCATTTGTTTTAAAGCTGTCCCCCGTTATCGTTTTTGCCTGCCTCAAGAGCGATCAGGTTCTGAAATGCGCGGTAGCCGCATTTAAAGTCAACCGATATCGCTGGATCCGCGACGTATAAAAAAGGCTCTGCCGAGCTTACACGAATAACCGTGCTAAGCTCGGCAGAGTTCTTTTTGTTTTATACGTTCTTTGTCAGGAGCATTCTGGCTTCTCCGTCATAATAACCGCCGTTTTTGTCGGTAACAGTGTAGCTGACTGTCAAGAAGTAGTCGCCGCTTGATACGAAATCGGAATAGTTGCTCCTTACATTCGCAAGAGAGTCGTCGTCCACAACGATCGTATACTCATCGGAAAGGCCGCACTTTGTAACGAGAGCATTCTTTATGAGATTCTCAAGTGCTTCGGCTGTGATGGTATCGGATGTGCCGAAAGTCTCGGTTATCCATTTAACCTTTGAAGAATACTGCGATACGGCCGCTTTCATCGCTTCCTCGGAAGCCGTAAGCTTGCGGTTAGCGGAATAATCGGGGCCTTTGACCGCGCTTCCGTTGTCCTTGATCTGAACATCGTCGACGGCGAACTCCGGTTTAGCGGAGCTTACGGAATATGTCTTGTTGTAAGGACCGCCGCCCGCGCCGTGCGTTGCGCACTGCGAGAACGTGCCGGTCTTCTCGCACTTGAATGCGTTATAAAGAGCTATCGTGCTGACAGCGCGGCAGGTATCGTCACCGAGACCCGCGTAGAGGTTTACGACACCGTTAAATCTCTCTGCAAAATACGAAGAGTCATAGTAGCGCGAGCCCTCGGAATAATCCGGGAAGAAGGAACCGTGAACTCGGCCTGTTTTATAGCCACCGACATCGGACATCCACGGAACATTCGGTGAGCACATTGTCACGTGATCGTAAAGACCCGCGACCGCAACGCTCTGGAAGCCGCCCATAGAGCCGCCCGCAACGTAAATGTCGTGTCCGTTCCAATACTCACCGAACTCTTTTTCGGTAAAGCGGATAGCCTGAATGTCACGCATGATCATACCGAGGAAATAGCTGTCCTCACGCGTGGGATTGTCAAAGCACCAGCCCTCTATGTCTTTAGCGTGCTGTGTATAATAATCAGCCGACATATGATCTTTGACTTCATTGCGGTTGACAGATACGGTGATGGCGTTTGAGTCATATATCGCGCCGTTGGAAGACGGAGCACCGTAGCCGAAGTATGTAACGGATATCGGAAGAGATGCGCTCTTTGCGTTTTCGGGATAAGCGATATGCACGGTCGCCACGGTGCCGAGGCTCTGAACTTCGGCGTAGTAAGTCTTAAATCCGTTTGCGTGGCAAACGTCGCACTCCTTATATACAAGTGCCGTCGGTTCGACTCTCATAAGGTCGGCGATCTTAGCATCCCAAAACGTGTCGAAATCATCGGGCTTTTCCATCGCGGCCTTGATATTGTTAAAGTCAAACGCAACACCCGCGCTGAGCTCGGTTTCAATGGATGATATCTTCTCGCCCTTGCGGTTTGCGGCGTATCCCATGAGGTATCCGCATCCGGGCTTTTTCATTCCGTCGAACGTCACGACGAACTGTCCGGTGTGTCCCGCTATCGTGGCTTCACGAGTATACTTCGCATCATCGATGTACATATAGTGGATCTGCGGAGAGCTTACGAGGCGGTCTTCACTGATCATTGAAATTCTGAACGTGACCTTGTCTCCGAGGCTGTATGAGAGGGGATTTTTGTCAGTCTCGCAGACGAACGAAATATCACCCGCATCGGTTGCGGAGTCGAGTGCGTACACGCCGCGGCAGGAATATCCGCTCGGAATATTAAAGTGCTCACGGAGAGACACCGCATCCTTAAATATGCGCGGCATATAGGAAAGCGCGAACTTCGTGGAGACGTTAACATAGAGATTACCGCCGTCTTCCTTGAGGCTGTACTCAAGCATACGGAGCTCGTCGTCAACGCCGAAATTGATGCTGTGATCGGAATCTTTTGTGCCTGCGACGAGCTGTGCGGAAGTCGCCTCGTTAACGGCCGAGACTGTTTCGTTAAGCTGTGTTTCGCTGAAAACATCGCTGTATACGGTAAACTTATCGAGCGAAACGCCGCCGATCGTGGGTGCTTTGTCGTATTCGTCGAGCATATTCGCGATTCTGACAGTCATCGTCGCGATCTCGGCACGTGTTGCTGTCTTCTCGGGATTAAAGCGTCCTGCTTCATCACCCTCGACAAGGCCGATACGGCGAACCTCATCGACATATTCTTTCGCCCATTTGCCAATCTTCTTGGCATCGGTGAAAGACGCCACGGCATTGTCTGCCGACGCGGGCTCCACCCAGATGTAATCAAGGTAGCGGACGGTCATTACCATGAGCTCCTGACGTGTGATCGGATTGTCTCCGCGGAAGGTATTGTCCTCATATCCGGTGACAATACCCGCACTTGAAGCCCAGCTGACCGCTGCGGCGTACCACTTCTTCGCACCGACGTCTTTAAAATCGTTGTCGGTGTCGGTCTTCGCATCGCAAAGACGCGCGAGGATCGTAACATACTGAGCTCTCGTCACGGATTCATTCGGAGCGAAGCGGCCGTTCGGCATTCCCTCCATGAACTTTTTCTCATACGCTTCCTTGACGGCATCATAGTACCATGACTTTTCCTTTATGTCGCTGAATGGGAGACTCGCCGCAGAGGTCGATACGGCGAATACCGCTGTGACCAAGGCGATCACTGCGACAAGCGCGGAAATCATTCTTTTCATAGCATTTGTTTCCTTTACTTTCATCGGACAGACATCCGTTGTTTATGAATTAATTATATCATCAAGTCGACGTATTTGCAATAGTCTTTTTGTGATTTACTCACAAAGCACACGAAAAAATATCGGTGCAAACACCCGTTTTGAGTGCTTACACCGACAAATATGTTCAACTTTAAGTGATCGAAATCAGACCACGCCCTGAGCGAGCATAGCGTCAGCAACCTTGAGGAAGCCCGCGATATTCGCACCGGCAACAAGGTCACCCTCAAGGCCGTAAGCCTTAGCGGCCTCAACGGAGCTCGAGTAGATACCCTTCATGATGTCCTGAAGCTTAGCGTCGACCTCTTCCGCGCTCCAGTTGTAGCGCATGGAGTTCTGAGACATCTCAAGGCCGGAAACGGCAACACCGCCGGCGTTAACAGCCTTGGAGGGAGCAACAACAACGCCGTGCTCCTTGAGGTATGCGACAGCTTCGTTTGTTGTAGGCATATTGGAA
>CAYWTG010000039.1:0-10741 GCA_964461155.1 uncultured Ruminococcus sp. | reverse complement strand
CTCGCAAATTGGATAAAGCGAAATGCTCTCGGCCGCCTCCGCGGTGAGCGTGAACGGGAGCGCGTGAGCGTCCGTCACCCTCTCAAAGCGTTTTTCAAAATACATATAAGCGACGTAGCCTCTGTCTGCGTTCGCGCCCTCGATGCTACAGAGCGTCAGCTCGTCGGTCATCTCGATATTCGAGCAGTTGACCGCAAATACGCCGAACGCGTCTCCCCAGCGGTTCCAAGCCTTGAGGCACGGGGTGCAGTCGTAGAGGCAGTCGAACGTCGGACGAACGGCGAAATCGGGCATCTTTATCGTGCCGTCTTTTTCGATACACGGAAAAATCGGCGCGGGATCGGTGTGACCCACACGGTCGCTGATATAGTTCGGACCACCGTTCAGTGCGTGGAGCGCACCGACGCGGGGCGAGCTTGCGAGATCCGTCCACCACATATCAAAGTCGGAACGGTAGAGCTCGCCGTGCCATGCGGGGATATACATATCCTGCATCGTGAGCTCATCGAGATATCCTTCGTCGTCTCTGCAATAGTCCTCGCTCGTTCTCGAAATGATCGAATACGTGCGCGACTGAACGGTCTCCGTACCCATGCCCATGCAGTTTATTATAGCCGTATCGAAATACTTTGCGGCAGCTTTCTCGAGTGCGGCGTGTGCGCGGCGAAGAGCCTCTGCCGTCGCCATCGAGCCCTCGGCGATGAGCGAGTGTCCCGTCTGATTATCGACCTTGATAAAGTCAACGCCGCAACTCTTGAGATATCCGTACCACGCATCCCAAAATGCGAATGCGCGGTCGGGATCGAACGAAGGGACGATGAAGTCGGTCGGGGTGTGAACGAGATTCTCTTTCTGCTCGAGATAAAGCTCGCTTCCCTCCTTGACGCCTTTCCAGTACGCGCCGAAAGCGTGCCATACGCCGACGTATTTTATGCCGAATTCGTTCTTTATGCGATCGATGCAGTGTCCGAGGCCGAGCGGGAACTTCTTTTTGTCCGAATAAAACGATGTGATGTACTCGTCTTCTTCGGCAAGTGTCGACCATCCGTCATCGATGAGGACCCAGCGAAGCGGAACGCCCTTGTCGCGAAGCTCGGTGAGCTTTGCGCAGATCTTCTCCTCGGTCACGTCGTGCTCGAACGCGTCCCATGTGCACCAGCCGAGCCCCTCGAGAAATTCGGGCATCTTTCTTTCGGACACGAGCGGAACTCTGAGCGCACCCGTGCGTCGCGCGAAAGCAAAATTGTTACGGCAGGCCTCATACGGCGTGTCGGCCACGCCGACTGTCACGAACGCGCCTTTGATGTGGCGTATGCCGGATGTGCAGGGGGACAGACACAGCGTGTCGCCGTCCGCGTTACACTTGAAATTGTCTCCGCACAGGCAGTACACGTGCGCGTGCGCGTCGTGATAGCGTGCGAAAAAGGTATCGGTCGTCGCGGGAATCTTTGAAAACGCGTCCGTCAAGTACGTGTGCGTCCAGCAGAAATATTCGTGGAAATATCCGCGGATCTTCTCAGGCTCGGGCATTTTCAGGCGAATGACGACCGCGTCTTCGGGGGCGAAGCTGAGGTATGACGAAAGAGATGTCGGCGTCTCGGCGTCGATCGACAATACGGCGCACGAGTCCTCGCGGTGAAGTCTTAGAGTAAAATACTTAAACGCGCCCGCGCCGTCGCCCGTCGCACGAAGCACGATGTCGTCACCGTCGTAAGCAGTCTCGAATTCCGTCATGGTCGCGCTTTTTCTGCGAGAAAGGGAGGCCTTGACCTCGATATTTCCGTCGGCAAAGCATTTAAAAAGTCTTGTTATATCCATATTATTGTCATCCAGTCTGTCATATCTTGAATTTCGGCGTATTCCGCCATCAATTATTGTACCATATTTCTCCCGCCGTGGCAAGGCTATTTTGCCGAAAACAAAAATATCGCGCCGACGCGGTGTGACACGTCTCGCACACGACGCGGTGATATAATAAAATCGCAAGAGACGCTATTCGGAGGATGACATGATCCTTTACGCGGATATTCTGTTTATTATCGATCTTTCAATGGACGTGCTCGCGCTTTGGGTCGCGGGACACCTGACGCAGTCGCGTATGCGAGCAACACGCGTGATCGCGGCGGGGTGCGTGTCGTCCGCTTTGTCGGTCACGGCGACAGCGATGGGTGTGAGACGCGCGATTTCCGTCGCGCTGACTTTCACTCTTCCTCTTATTATGTGCGTGATCTCGTTCGGCAAAGCGTCACCGCACCTGTTTTTCAAGAGATACGTTTTCACATGGCTCGGCGGGCTTCTTTTGGGAGGTGCTTTGACGGCTCTGCTTCGGCACGGCGCGGCGCGGGCATATTCCGACGCGCTCGACTTCAAATCATCCGTCTCCGCCGCCATTCCCGTCGGCGCACTTTCCGTCATCCTGTTTATAAAGACGCTATCGCGTTCGCCGCCGACGCGCCACACGGACGTAACTCTCACCCTGCACCGTCGAACGGTCGTGCTACGCGCGCTGTGCGACTCCGGAAATCTCGTCACCGATCCGTTCACGGGCGAGTGCGTCATCGTCGCCGACGCCGAGGCGGTGCGTGATCTTTTTACGGAAGATGAGTTTCACGCTCTCACGTCACACGAAAAGTGCGTTCCGAGCTCTCTCGAGGGACGTTTCAGAGTCATCCCCGCCTGCGGCGTATCGGGGGACACTTTACTGCGCGCCGTGCGAGTTGACGAGGTGAAAGTCGACGGCAAAAGCTCTCGCGCTCTTGTCGCGCTCTCAAGCACCGTCGCCGACGCCGAGCACGCCGCCGTTATACCGACGCGTCTTCTCGGCTAAGACCAGTCGCCGCTTCGACACTCCGCCGCAATACTATCGAAAGGAAATACTTAAAATGAAGCTTTCAAATACACTCGGTGCGACTCTTCGCCGCTTTTTCATCTGCATTTTGCCGAAAAACGAGCTGTGGTACATAAACGGTGCACAAACTCTCCCGCCGCCTCTCGATGTGCGCGAAGAAGCCGAGACGCTTGCCATGCTCGGCAAATCCCCCGAGGCCGCCGACCGACTGATCCGACATAATCTCAGGCTCGTCGTGTACATATCGAAAAAATTCGACAATGTCGGCACGGGTATCGAAGACCTCATCTCGATCGGCACGATAGGACTGATAAAAGCCGTGAACACGTACCGTCCCGAGAAAAACATAAAGCTCGCGACCTACGCCTCGCGCTGTATCGAAAACGAGATACTTATGTATATAAGGAAAACTTCGCAGCACAAAGGCGATGTTTCGATCGACGAGCCGCTGAATACGGATCACGACGGAAACGAGCTGCTTTTGTCGGACGTGCTCGGAAGCGCGGAAAATTCCGTCAGTGAGGAGCTCGAAAGAAGCGAGGACGAGCGCACGGTGAGAGAAGCCGTGGCGGCACTCGACGAGCGCGAGCGCGAAATAATCAGCCTGCGCTACGGCCTCGACGGCAGACGTGAGCTGACGCAAAAGGAAGTCGCCGAATGCCTCGGAATATCGCAGTCATACATCTCGCGGCTCGAGAAAAAGATCATAAAAGGGCTGAAAAAGTGCATCATGGCGAAGCTTTAAGCGGAAAAATAAATAAAAGTCGCCGCAAACGCAAGTTTTTTTGAAAAAACACTTGCAAAACCATCGCGGATATGATATAATCATCGATACATGAGTAAAAAGCTTGAATGAGGTGATAAATATGAAGTCTGGAATCCATCCCAAGTATGAAGAGGTTACCATCCGTTGTGCTTGCGGTGAAGCTGTTAAGACACGCTCCACTAAGGGCGATGCAAACGGCGAGATCCGTGTTGACATCTGCTCCAAGTGCCACCCCTTCTTTACCGGCAAGCAGAAGTTTGTTGACGTCGGCGGAAGAGTTGACAAGTTCAAGAAGCGTCTTCAGATGAGCGGTAAATAATTTTCGTACTGTTTTGTCCGTAGCTTTGTCGGACAGGATAAGCGAACGTGCTTCGCATCCTGTCCGACTTTTTCTCTCTGTTCGGAGGCTTTATTTATGAATGATTCCGTAAAAGCCAAAAATGCAATAATCTGCTCCGTTTACCCTGCCGCCGACGCAGACAGTGCCGAGGCGGGTCTGGCGGAGCTTGAGCGTCTGCTTGACACCGCAGGCGCGGTCTGCGTCGCTCGCGTTACACAGATCCGCGAGACTCCCGACTGCCGAACCGTCCTCGGACGCGGCAAATGTGAGGAGCTCTCGCATCTTTGCGATTCTCTCGAGGCCGACCTTGTCGTCTTCGACTGCGAGCTTGCACCGTCAAAGATCAAAACGATCGAGGACTCCATCGAGCGCGAGGTGCAGGTCATCGACCGCAGTATGCTCATCCTCGACATTTTCGCCGCTCACGCCATGAGTGCCGAGGGCGTTTTGCAGGTCGAGCTTGCACAGTTAAAATACACCGCTCCGCGCCTTGTCGGTCACGGTCGGGAAATGTCGCGTCTCGGAGGCGCGGCCTCGGGTGCGATCGGCTCGCGAGGCCCCGGAGAAACGAAGCTCGAGCTCGACCGCAGACGCATCCGCTCCCGCATATCCGCGCTTGAAGCGGAGCTCGAGGACGTCGCGCGAACCCGCGAGGTCATCCGCCGCTCGAGAGAGCGAAGCGGCATGAAGCGCGTCGCCATCGTCGGCTACACAAATGCGGGCAAGTCAACGCTTCTTAACCGACTCACGTCTGCGGGTATCTTAGCCGAGGATAAGCTTTTCGCGACTCTCGACACCACGACGAGAAAGTTCACTCTGCCGAGCGGCAGCGAGCTTCTTCTCACAGACACCGTCGGATTTATCCGAAATCTCCCGCATCACCTGATAAAGGCGTTCCGCTCGACGCTCGACGAGGCGGTTTATTCCGATCTTCTCGTCATAATGCTCGACGCTTCGGACAGTGAGCTCGAAAGTCAGCTTCGCGTCACCGAGCAGCTTCTCGAAGAGCTCGGCGCGGCGGACAAGCCGAAGCTCTATGTCCTCAACAAATGCGACCGAGTCGCAGAGCGCGATGAATTGCGAAATGCGGCCGCTTCTCTCAAGGACTGCACGGTCGTGCCGATCTCGGCTGTGACGGGCGAGGGCATCGAGGAGCTCACACTCGCGCTCGAGCGTGCGCTTGAAGTCGGAAAGCACAGAGTACACCTTTTCCTGCCGATGTCTGCGGGCGGCGTACTAAACGAGATATACTCAAACGCAGAGGCCGTCGAGGTCGAGTACACCGCCGAGGGCATGGCCGTCACGGCAACGCTCGACGAGCGACTGTACGGAAAGCTCTCGCGCTACATCACCGAAGAATAAAACGGAGGAGCATATGTCAGACAGTGCAAAGGGCGGAAAGATCACACTTTACCGTCGCGCAGACGCCGAGATAATCGAGAAGAAATCCCGATTCATCGGACACGCCGCGCCCGTAAAAGACGAAGTGGAAGCACAGCTTTTCATCGCCGAGATGAAGAAAAAATATTCCGACGCCACGCATAACGTGTATGCCTACTATATAAATAACGGTGCCGCCGCGCGGTGCAGCGATGACGGTGAGCCGCAGGGCAGCTCGGGATATCCGACGCTCAACGCGCTGAAAACTTGCGGTGCCGATGACCTGTGCGTCGTCGTCACGCGATACTTCGGCGGAACTCTGCTCGGAACGGCGGGTCTCGCGCGTGCATATGCCGCGGCGGCTCGTGCAACCATCGACTGTGCGGGCTTTGCGATATATGAAAGCTTCACGGATGTCCGTATAGCTCTCGGGTACTCGGAATATCAAA
The DNA here is from genome assembly GCA_964461155.1 of uncultured Ruminococcus sp. GTDB lineage: Bacteria > Bacillota > Clostridia > Oscillospirales > CAG-272 > RUG11130. The sequence continues at coordinate 4,958 of CAYWTG010000039.1, read as the reverse complement.
AGCTCGCCGCGATGCTCAAAAACGAGGGCATCGCCGAGGACGACACGATCTTCGACGAGAAAGTCACCGTACACTGCTCCGTGCCGAGCGAAAACGTCTCGCGAATCGAGGGCGCACTGCGCGACATGACGGGCGGCCGCGCGGTATTTGAAAATCTCGGTGAGGTACAGCGTTTGCGCCCGATCGACACAAAAAAGTAAAAAAAGAAGTTTTTGCGTATATTATATAGTACGATTGAGGTTTAATACCGATATGCGTCGCACGGCGCATGAAGGAGTGCTTAAATATGCCGAAAGCTTCTCAGAAGACAGTTCGCGATATTTTTTACGAAAGAGAGAGAGAAACACTCTCTCCTCGCGCGTTTTTGACCGAAAACACGCGTGGACGGCGGCTTGAGATCGAGCCGTGCGTGAACCGCACGGAATTTCAGCGAGACCGCGACCGTATAATCCACTCTAAATCTTTCAGGCGGCTCATGCATAAGACGCAGGTCTTCTTGCTCCCCGCCGGAGAACACTACCGCACGCGCCTCACCCACACTCTCGAGGTCGCGCAGATCGCACGCATAATCGCCCGTGCGCTGATGCTGAACGAAGATCTGTGCGAGGCGGGAGCTCTCGGGCACGATCTCGGCCACACGCCGTTCGGCCACGCCGGCGAGCTCGTCATGCAGCAGTGCTTCTCACCCGATTTCACGCACTACAAGCAAAGCCTGCGAGTCGTCGAAAAGCTCGAAAACAACGGACGCGGGCTCAACCTGACATTCGAGGTGCGCGACGCCATCGTAAATCACACGGGCGACAACACCGCCGCCACACTCGAGGGCGCGATAATGCGCTTTGCCGACAGGATCGCGTACATAAATCACGACATCGACGACGCCTGCCGCGCGGGCATCCTTTCTCCGGACGATATTCCGAAAGCCCTCCGCGACACGCTCGGCACGACCCACGGCACTCGCATAAACACGATGGTCACATCGGTCATCGAGGCCAGCCGCGACGGCGACAGGATATGCATGACGCCCGAAGTCGGCGAGGCCACGGACGAGCTTCGCGAATTCCTTTTTGAAAACGTCTACCGAAATCCCGAGGCAAAAAAAGAGGAGATCAAGGCGAAGATATTGCTCCGCCACCTTTTTGAATATTTCGAGCGAGAGCCCGAGAAAATGCCCGGAGTTTACAGATCCGAGCTCGAACACGAAAGCGTCAAACGCTGCGTGTGCGACTATGTCTCGAGCATGACAGACAGATACGCCATAAATCTCTTCAAGGAGCTGTTCATCCCGAATATCTGGCAGCCGCCCGGTGAGATTTGATCTATTCGCAGATCGGAGAGCGGAAAATGATACCAAGCAGCATAATCGAGGACATCCGTTACCGATGCGACATCGAGGACGTGATATCCTCATATTTACCGCTGAAGCGCGCAGGCGCGAATCTGAAGGGACTGTGCCCTTTCCACAGCGAAAAAACGCCGTCGTTCGTCGTTTACAAGGACACGCAGAGCTTTTACTGCTTCGGTTGCGGCGCGGGCGGTGACGTCATAAGCTTCATAATGCGCCAGGAAAATCTCGACTATGTTTCGGCTGTCGAATTTTTGGCGCGACGCGCGGGCATCACATTTCCCGAGAATACTTTTTCGGGGAACGACAGCGCAAATCAAGGCCCCGGACGCACGCGCATTCTCGAGATGAACCGCGAGGCCGCGAAATTTTTCAGAAATATGCTTTTCGACGACGCCGCAGGTGCTCCCGCACGGCAGTATTTCATCGTAAAGCGCGCGCTCGACAGCGCAACGGTCAAGCATTTCGGCCTCGGATATGCCCCGCTCGACTGGCACGCACTGCACCGCCATATGCGCGCGCTCGGATATTCCGACGCGGAGCTCGTGGCGTCGCATCTCTGCACGCAGGGTGAGCGCGGCATCTACGACACCTTTCGCGGGCGCGCCATGTTTCCTATAATCGACGTGTCGGGAAATATCGTCGCGTTCGGCGGACGCGTGCTCGACGACTCGAAGCCGAAATACCTGAACTCCGCGGAAACGGCCGCTTTCCGCAAAAACAAGACCCTATTCGCGCTGAATTTCGCGAAAAACACAAAAGAGGAAGCGTTCATACTCTGCGAGGGGTACATGGACGTCATCGCGATGCACAGCGCGGGCTTTACGAATGCCGTGGCAACGCTCGGCACGGCGGTCACCTCGGAACACGCGAGGATCATAAAGAGATACACCTCAAAAGCGATACTCGCCTACGACGGCGACGAGGCCGGAAAAAAGGCGGCGGATCGCGCGGTCAAGCTCCTCGAGGAAGCGGGCGTCGAATCGAAAATACTCGTCATGCGCGACGCGAAGGACCCGGATGAATTTATCAAAAAATTCGGTCGCGAGGCGTTCAGACGCCTGCTCGACGAGAGCCGCTCGCGTTTTGACTACATAATCGAAGGTGTCAGCGCAAAATACAATCTCGAAAACGCCGATGAGAAGATACGCGCCGCAGATGAGCTGTGCCGCGAGATCGCCTCGGTATATTCGCAGGTCGAGCGCGACATCTATATTCAAAAAACCGCTAAAGCCCTCGAGCTCGATCCGAAAAGCATCCGCCTCGACACGGAGCGGATCATAAAGCAGCGCATCGGACTTGACCGAAAGCGTCAGACAGAACAGCTCATACGCGTCACCTCCGGCCTTTCCGACCGCGTGAATCCCGATTACGCCAAACGGCCGCGTGCCGCGCGCATCGAGGAAGACATACTCGGAATACTGCTTCTGCATCCCGAGTACGCAACACTGTCCGCAGACTCGTCACCTCTTACCTCGGACGACTTTTTCACATCCCTCGGAAAAAGGCTTTTCGAGTTCATCACACGTGAAAGTGCCGCAGGAAGCTTCTCCGTCGGAATGCTCCCCGCCGAGTTTTCTCCCGATGAGGTGTCGCGAGCCGTCGGTATGCAGTCCGCACGTCGCGGCCTTTCAAACGATGAGTCGGCATACAGAACATACGCCTCGGCACTGAAAAACGAAAAGAAGTCCGACGACAAGATGTCGCTCGAACAGCTTATAAGCAAAAAGAGAAACGAAAAGAAATAATCGCCGACACGGCGTTTATTATATAAGAATACAAACAGAGTAAAAGAAAGCACATATTGCGGGAAACGGAGATCTATGAACACAGAAAAAGCGACAATTGAACAGCTTCTCGAAAGCGCAAGAGAAAAAGGAACAGTCAGCGAGACCGACATTCTTCAGCTTGCAGAGCAGAGCGGATTTGACAACGATCAGTTCGACAATCTTTGCGAGATGATCGAAGCGGGCGGTATCGAGATAAATTACCCCGAGGCAAAGGATGACATCATCTCCTCGGACGACGTAAACGGAGATATCGAAAAGCTTCTCTCCGACGAGGGCGTCGCGGTCGATGACCCCGTGAGAATGTACCTCAAGGACATCGGACGCATTCCTCTGCTGACTCAGGAGCGCGAGCAGCAGCTCTCCGAGCTTATCGCTGAAGGCGACGAAAAAGCGAAAAACGAGCTTGTCGAGGCGAACCTCCGACTTGTCGTAAGTATCGCAAAGCGTTACGTCGGTAAGGGAATCTTCTTCCTCGACCTCATCCAAGAGGGAAATCTCGGACTGATGAAGGCCGTCGATAAGTTCGACTACACAAAGGGTTATAAATTCTCGACATATGCGACATGGTGGATCCGCCAGTCGATCACACGCGCCATCGCCGATCAGGCACGCACCATCCGTATTCCCGTTCACATGGTCGAGACGATCCACAAAGTCTCCAGAACATCGCGTCAGCTCCTCCAAGAGCTCGGCCGTGAGCCCACCATCGACGAGATCTCCGCAAAGCTCGGCATGAACGCCGAAAAGGTGCGCGAGATAATCAAAACGGCGCAGGAACCCGTCTCCCTCGAGACTCCCGTCGGCGAGGAGGAGGACACCCACCTGTCCGACTTTATCCAGGACGACTCCTCCCCCACACCTGCGGAGGCCGTGTCGTTCCAGCTTCTCAAAGAGCAGCTTGACCGCGTGCTTCACACGCTCTCTCCTCGTGAGGAAATGGTCATAAAGCTCCGCTTCGGCTTTGACGACGGTCGCCCGAGAACGCTTGAAGAAGTCGGAAGCGAGTTCAACATCACCCGTGAGCGTATCAGACAGATTGAAGCCAAGGCTCTCCGCAAGCTTCGTCACCAGAGCCGCTCAAAGGTGCTTCGCGGCTTCCTTAACGAAAACTGATAACCTAAAAACCCATAATTTGCCGAAATCGAATCGACGCCCGGACGAAAGGTATGGATAGCTTATGATGCTTGATAATTCCGCACTGGAACCCGAGCTTCGGGAGGGCGCAAACGCTCTCGAGCTCGAGGAAACTCCACCCGACTTCTTTGGCGATGACTTTGACATATCCGACATCTCCGATGACGGAGAGATTATGTCACAAACCGATATCAATGACATTGGCGACAGCACGTCCCCCGACAGTATGGATGCCATACTGAACGGTGAGGGACTGCCTATCGACGACCCCGTCAGAATGTATCTGCGCGATATCGGCAAAATACCGCTCCTCTCTTTGGAGCGCGAAACAGAGCTTGCCCGTCTTTTGAAAGACGGCGACGAGGAGGCTCGAAACGAGCTTGTCGAGTCAAACCTCAGACTTGTCGTCAGCGTCGCAAAGCGTTACGTCGGCAAGGGAATGTACATACTCGATCTCATCCAAGAGGGAAACCTCGGACTGATGAAAGCGGTCGAGAAGTTCGACTACACAAAGGGTTATAAATTCTCGACCTATGCAACGTGGTGGATCCGTCAGGCGATAACACGCGCCATCGCCGATCAGGCACGCACCATCCGCATCCCCGTTCACATGGTCGAGACGATCCACAAGGTCTCGCGCGAGTCGCGAGAGCTTCTGCAGGAGCTCGGCCGCGAGCCGACTTACGACG
>CAYWTG010000038.1:0-10777 GCA_964461155.1 uncultured Ruminococcus sp. | reverse complement strand
TTGTACGGCATTTGTAACAATTTCTCCGTATCTCTTGATTTTACCCCCGAAGATATCATATAATATTATATGGAAAACAAGTGCTCCCGCCCGACAGCAAGGAAAGGAATTTGAAATGGCTTCAAAATTTGAAAACGACAAGACTATAACCTTCTCCATTCGCGAGGAAGAAAAGTCCCGCGAGAGACGCGCTCAGCTCAAGGCAGTCTACGACGCGCTCAGCGAAAAAGGCTACAATCCGCTTATCCAGATAGCGGGATACATCCTCACAGAGGACCCCACCTACATCACGAACCACAGGAACGCCCGCGCGATTATGAGAAAGATCGACCGTGACGAGCTTCTTAACTCTCTTATCAAGGAATATCTCGGACTCAAGGGCTGACGCGATGGAAACAGTCACCCTTTCGCCCGCACTGCCGTGCGTGTCGCGACTCGCGTTCGGCTCGCTGACCGTCAGCCCGCTTCAGGCCTCACCCGAGCCCGAGCACGCCGCAGATATCATAGCGTACGCCTTTGAACGCGGCGTGAATTTCATCGACACCGCGCAGTATTACAATAACTATCACATCATACGTCGGGCTTTTGAAAAATCAAAGGCTTCCGACGGTGTTGTGCTGTCTACAAAAACATACGCCTATGACCGTGCGGGCGCACGCGAGGCCGTAGAGCAGGCGCGACGTGAAACGGGTCGCGATGTTATCGACATATTTATGCTCCACGAGCAAGAGAGCATCAATACTCTGCGCGGACATATGGAGGCACTGGAGTATCTTTTCGAGTGCCGCGAGCGCGGGATCATCCGTGCCGTCGGTGCATCGATGCACCATATTGCCGCAGTACGCGGTGTGTGCGAGCTTGCCGCAGAGGGGATAAAGCTTGATGTTATCCATCCGATCTACAATAAGCTCGGGGTCGGCATCGTAGACGGCGACCGTGAGCAGATGGCGTCTGCCGTCGCGGCGGCGCACGATCTCGGCATCGGCGTTTTCGGAATGAAAGCTCTCGGCGGAGGACATCTTATATCCTCGGCGGCAGAGGCGTTCGACTTCGTGCTCGACTTACCCTTTATAGACGCTGTGGCGGTCGGAATGCAGTCGTATGACGAAGTTGACGCGAATATTGATTATTTCACGCGCCGCGCGTTTGAAAAGAAGCACATTGCGGCACTCGGCGAGAAGAAAAGATATCTTCATGTCGAGGACTACTGCGAGGGTTGCGGAGCGTGCGTAAAGCGTTGTCCGGCACGCGCGATGTCACTTTGCGAAGTTGAGGACTGCGCCGATCCGAATGATGAATTTTATCGCCCGCACACTCATCGTGCGGTGTGCGACACCGACAAATGTGTCCTTTGCGGATATTGCTCCGGAGTTTGCCCGGTGTTTGCCGTAAAGGTTTATTGATATCGAAGGGCGCAAGGAGCTGCCGTATTTATGAAAATTATACATTTGCCGAGCTTTGCGAGCGTGAGTGCGCTTCCGCGCGGATGCGCCGCGGCACTCGGCTTTTTTGACGGAGTCCACATCGGACACCGTGCGATACTTGATGCGGCGAAGAAAGCCGCCGCGCACCTCGGCAACGCAAGTGCCGTGTGGATGATAGAAAGCCGCAACGGTTCATTTAAGGGGACGCCTCAGCTGACCGACGAGAGCGAGAAACTGCGCCTGATAGCCGACTGCGGCATCGATTACGCCGTTATATCCCCGTTTGACGAAATACGCTCTCTTTCGGGCGAAGAGTTCGTGCGTGAAGTGTTAAAAGAGAGACTCGGACTTGCCGCTTGCGTGTGCGGATTTAATTTTCGCTTCGGACGCGGTGCTTTGTGCTCTGCGGACGAGCTTTCGAGATACTGCAAAGAGGTCGGCATCGAGCACATCCGCGTCCCCGCCGTGACGCTCGGCGGAGAGAGCGTCTCTTCATCGAGAATACGCACGCTGATCTCAAACGGCGAGCTTGAAGCGGCCGCAAAACTGCTCGCGCACCCGTACTATTACAAACTGCCCGTTTTATCGGGCAAGCAGCTCGGGCGAAAGCTCGGCATACCGACCGCAAATCAGATACCGCCGAGTGCGCTTGTGTGCCCGCCGCGCGGCGTGTACGCCACGTCCCTCGAGATCACACACGACGACGGCAGGACGGAAAGCTACGCGGGATGCACAAATCTCGGATGTTGCCCGACGATCACCGATGAGCTTCTCGCGGAGATCGGCGAGACAAGCTTCGGTGCGGGCGCGGCGGACAGAGATCACGCGGTGCTTGAGACGTACATCGACGGCTTTTCGGGCAGCCTTTACGGAAAAACGGTCAAGCTGTCCGTGCTCTCGCGTCTGCGCGGCGAGATGAAATTTCCCGATACGGACGCGCTCGTTTGTCGTGTGAGACGAGATATTGACGACGCGCGTGAGATCTATAAAAAATACATCGCCTCAAAAGGCGGGATCGGAGCGGACGATACGTGAAAGAAAAGATTATAAGACCGAGCGTGCGCTTTTTGGCGATGATCTTGTCGCTTCTTTCGCTCGGTGCGCTCTCGCTTGTTGCTTTTGCAGACGCGACGGACGGCGAAGACACAGATCCGTATGCCGTCCCCGACCTTTCGGCGGCACCGTATGTTTATCTCTACAATATCGAAAATGATACCGTGATACAGTCGAAAGGCTCGACGAGCGAGCACGTGATAGCGGGGCCGACAGTCAAGCTCATGTCGGGACTTGTCGTCTCGGAACAGCTTGCCGGAGATCTTGAGCGCAAGATCACGATAACGCGTGAGATGCTCGACGAGGCCGAGGACGCGGGCGGCAACAGCATCGGTTATTACGAGGGCGAAGTCGTAACGGCGCATCAGCTCCTTTTCGGAATGCTTACGAACAGCGCGAACGACGCGACGGTGCTTCTGGCGATTTCCGTTGCCGGAAGTGTTGACGAGTTTGTCGACCTGATGAATAAAAAAGCGGTGTCGATCGGGGCTAAGGCGACATATTACGCCGACCCAACGGGAATGGATCCCGCATCCGTTACCACGGTGGCCGACTGCGCCGCCGTTGCGATGTGCGTCTATGCGGACAGCACCCTCATGGAGGTCGTCGGAACGCCGAAATACGTCATGGATGCGACCAACAAGAGCGACTACAGGGATATCTACAACAGGAACTGCCTCATGTCGAAGCATTACCGCAGTGACTACTACTACGAGAGGGCACTCGGCATGAACGCGGGAAGCACCGCCGACAGCGGATACAGCTCCGTGACCCTTGCGAGAAGCAAGGAGGGCGACCTCACTTATCTTTGCATAATCATGGGAAGCTCAACGCTCGCAAAAGAAAACTCGAGCGAAAAAGAGCTGACGAACTACTCATACGCCGTATCTCTCTTTGAGTGGGCGTTTAAGACTTACGGATACAGAAGCGTTCTTCCCGCAGGGCGCGTGCAGTGCGAGATCCCCGTTGAGCTCTCCTCGGCGGTCGACTACGTGACGCTCGTCCCCGAAAACGAGATCTCGGTGTATATGCCGATGTACGCAGACCTCGAAAAGGATGTTATGATCAAAAGCGATGCCGAGGAAAGCGTTTCGGCACCCGTCGAAAAAGGTCAAAAGCTCGGCACAGCCCGAGTTATTTACGACGGACACGAGATAGGCAGTACCGCGCTGTGCGCCACCGCCGACATTTCGCGAAGCGAGTTTCTTTACGCGCTCGCGAGAATACGCTCGTTTGTCCAAAGCAGATTTTTTATCGCCGCCGCAGTTTCTGCACTCGTGCTCTCGGTCGGGTATGTATTCATGACGGCACATCTGCGCCGCCGCAGACTCCGTTCGCGAGTTCCCGGACGCTACAGACGTTAACGGCGACGTTCCCTTTTGAAAGGATTGTTTAAATAATGAATATAAAGGTTCTTATGCTTGGCGACGTTGTCGGAAGCGCGGGATGCGGATATCTCATGTCGGGCGGTCGCCTGCGTCGCTTCGTGTCCGAAAACGGCATTTCGCTGACTGTCGTAAACGGAGAAAACTCCGCTGACGGCAACGGAATTACGCCGACCTCCGCACGTGAGCTTTTTGATGCGGGTGCGGACGTCATCACGGGCGGAAATCACACCTTGCGCAAAAAAAGCATACACACGATGCTCGATGATGACGAGCGTATGCTTCGCCCGCATAATTTCACGCGTTGCCCCGGTACGGGCTACACCACGGTCGACGTGCACGGATATCGCGTGCTCGTTATAAATCTTTCGGGGCAGGTGTACATGGATACGCACGCCTCGTCGCCCTTTGACGCGCTCGACTCGATACTTTCGGAAAACGAGGGAAGATTCGACGCTTCACTCGTCGATATCCACGCAGAGACGACAAGCGAAAAGCTCGCGCTCGCGAGATACGCGGACGGACGCGTGTCCGCCGTCGTCGGCACTCACACGCACATCGCGACATCCGACGCCTGTGTGCTCGGCGGGGGCACGGGATATATCACCGACCTCGGTATGTGCGGCTCGCACGCGGGAGTTCTCGGCGTTCGCACCGACTGCATCATCAGAAAATTCCGCTCGCCGCTCCCCGTTACCTTTGAGCCTGCCGAGGGAGAAATGAAGGCCGACGGCGTGATATTCACGCTCGAACTCCCGAGCGGTAAATGTGTTGCCGCCGAACCCGTGCACTTTTAAGATTATCTTATTTTTTCTTCGAGGTCCGTTATGCAAATCAAAGCAAATTATCACACGCACACACCCAAGTGTCACCATGCCTCGGGCGCGATTAGAGATTATGTGGAGTCCGCCGTCCGCGCGGGACTTACGACTCTCGGCTTTTCGTGCCACGCGCCGTATTCGTTCGACGGTGACTACGTGTCATGGTTTCGTATGCTTCCGAGCGAGGCAGAGACTTATGTTTCGGAGCTTTCCGCACTCCGCGAGGAGTTCCGCGACAAAATCGAGATTTTCATTGGCTTTGAGGCGGAGTACTACCCGCGCCACTTCGACGCGCTTCTTGCGCTTTCGGAAAAGCTCGGATGCGATTACCTGATACTCGGGCAGCACTTCACGAACAACGAGTACGACGGCGTTTACAGCGGTGACGGAAGCGACGATATGTCACACCTTGACGCGTATGTGTCTCAGGTCGTGCGCGCCATGGCGACCGGCAAATTTACATATCTTGCGCATCCCGATCTTGTGCGCGATATGGGTAAGACCGATATCTTCCTCGAGAAGATGGCTCCGCTCTGCCGCGCCTCTCTCGAGTACGACGTGCCGCTCGAGATAAATCTGCTCGGTATCGCCGACGGACGCCGCTATCCGAACGAGTCGTTCTGGAAGATGGTCGGTGAGTTCGGCTGTCGGACAGTTATCGGCTATGACGCTCATTCGCCGGAGGCTCTCGAAAATACCGACGCGTTGCGCCGCGCTTTCGAGATCATCGAGAAATACGACCTCAATTTTACCGAAAATAATATAACACTGCGCCGGCCGAGCGCGACAAAAATATGAGCGCGGACAAGATCCGCCTTGCCGTGCCCGTAATCGTCGAGGGGAAATACGACAAGATCGCGCTCAGTGCAGTGGCTGACGCGAACATCATCACGACAGACGGATTCGGGATATTCAACAGCCGAGAAAAACGCGCGCTCATAAGTCGCCTGTCGGAAAACGGCGTGATCGTCATGTGCGACAGCGACCGTGCGGGCGGCTTTATCAGATCACACCTTGCTGGGATAGTCCCGAGAGAGAGGCAGTATCAGCTTTACATCCCCTGCATCAAGGGGAAAGAGCGTCGCAAGCGTGCTCCGTCGAAAGAGGGACTCCTCGGGGTCGAGGGAATGAGTGCCGAGACGCTTCGAGAGAAGCTTGAGACGCTGACTCGGGCACATCCGGAGCTTGTCGGTGGCGAGCGCACGGCGCGTGAAGCGATAAGTCGAAGCGATCTTTACGCGGCGGGACTTTCGGGACTGCCCGACGCCGCAGAGCGACGCGACCGTGCCGCAGAACAGCTCGGACTGCCTGCGGGGATGACATCAAAGGCACTGCTTGCCGCGATGAACACTTTAATGAGCAGGGAAGAGTTCGCGCGAGACTTCCTTGCGGAGGATGAAGATGAAAAAAACGATACTGCGTCTGTTTGAAAAATATAAAGAGATAATCGCGTATCTTGTGGTCGGCGTGCTTACGACGGTCGTGAATTTCGCGGTATATTACCTGCCGGGTGTCCGAAATATCGACTCGGCTACGGTGCGGAACACTGTGGCATGGGTCGCGGCGGTGCTCTTTGCGTTCTTTGCGAACAGAAAATTTGTCTATACCGAAAGCACCGCCGGTCGACGTGTGACATGGGGAGAATTTGCGGCGTTTGTCGCCTCGCGACTGTTCTCGCTTATCGCGGAGAACGTGATAATCTTCCTCGTCGCCGACGTTTTCCGACTCCTCAGTGCGGAGATCGTAAAGATACCGACGAGCGTCATCGTCGTGGTGCTCAACTACATCACCGGAAAGCTCGTGTTTAAGAAAAAAGAGAAATAACAATCGGCGTAAGAGCCGAAAAAAATCATCCCTTGCGACGGTTCGCGAGAGATGATTTTTTCATGCTGTGGTCTGTTATACTCTGAACGTGCTGTGTCCTGCGGGAACGTCGATTACGGCTTTTTCCCACAGATATTTTGTGTTGACGACGAGTCGGAAAGGCTTTTCGGCATCTGTCGTGATCACCGAGCAGCCGCGGAACGGTCTGTATTCCTCGCAGACTACGGAGATCTTGTTGTCTCCGAAGAGCATATTTTCAAGTCCGCATCTCTGACGCGCGGCAAGATCGAACGTGACCGTGTTCTGCGAAGCGTCAAATTCGAGGCCGATGATGTTCTCGATGAGCATCGTTATCGGCGCGAGACCTCCCCAGCCCACAAAATCGGAGCGAACGAGTGAGCCGTTCTCGGTCGTTGCGGGACGGTATGCTTCGGGTGCGTAGCACTCCCAGATCGTTCCGAATGCGGGGTCGCTCTCGACTGCGGCCATGGCAACGAGCAGGCGGAACGCCGCCTCACGGGCGAGCTCGCGCTGACCGTTCTCGGCAAGACCGCGCACAGCCGCGTAAGTTGTCGGCGGCCAAACTCCTCCGAGCCAGTAGCCGCCCATCGGGTCGTAGTTCGGGTCGTCCTTTGAGAGGGAAGCAAAGGGGACTTTCGTGTAAAACTCATTTTCGTTGAACAGGTGCTCGCGCACAGCCTCGCCGTATGCTCCCTCTGCCGCTCCGCAGAGAAGCGTCCAGAAAGCCGCGCCGGTCTTAGAGTTTATGAACTTGACTTTCTCACCGCGTGCGCCGCGTGCGAAGAAATCAAAATACCATCTTGCGCGGGGACTCCAGTGGAAGCGGTTGATGAGCTCGCAAATACGGCGATTTTCCGCGAGGTAGAAGTCGCGCTTTTCGTCAAGGCCGAGCTTTTCGCAGATCTGCGCGAGCTTCTTCGCGCTGAGTGCCTGTTGGCAAGCGAGGTCAACGTGGCAAACATCACTTCCGTCGAGGTCGTCGCACATATATCCGCTTCTCGGAGAGTTGTCCATTCCCGACGAGCCGGAGTCTTCGAACCAATAAAGGTCGCAGGTGTCGCGGCGGCGGTTGTTCTCGATGAACGAGTATATTCCCTCAAGTGCGGGCAGGACGCGCTCGAGACGTGTGTCGTCTCCGGTGATGCGGTAGTGCTCCCACTCCGCCCAAGCCATGAGCGGCGGGTTGATTCTTCCGGGGTACGCTTCTTCCTCGGTCTCGATGACGTAGGCCATCGACATGAAGCCGTCGGACTCACGGCGAAGTCTGTAGAGATTATCGAGGTTGTTGAACGCGGTGAGCGTACCGTTCGAGTAGTTCGTGATGAAGGTCATGATGCAGGAATCCCACTGCCATGTGATACCGACACCGGGCATACAGGTGAGGATGTCCTTCCATCCCGGACGGTCGAGATATTCGATATTCTCGAACGCCTTTTCCCACGCCTTGTAGTAAAGCGAGATAAGCTCGTCGTGGCCGTCAAGCACGGGACGCGGCAGGCTGTCTTTGTCGTAAATATAACGCTCGGTCATATATATGCTCCTTTGGGGTTTAATAAAATTCGCTTGATATGAGTATACCACACACGCGAGTGCTTGTCAATCACGTTTTCGCCTTTCGGGAGACAGAAAAAATCATTCACTTGACAACAGCGACGCGGTGCTGTACAATATAGTATATATAAAAGCACAAGGAGAGCCGAAAATGCTTCAGCTTAAATTTACATCCCCTCTTGAGAAATTTCTTCCCGCGCACACCATGTCGGACGTGCGGGATTATACACCGTATCCCATCCTCTGCGGTGAGAGCTTTGCCGTTCACGCCGTCTTTTGCGACACGGAGTCTTTTTTGAAGTCGTGCGTGCGCGCAAAAGTCGAATGCGACGGGGCTGAGGTGCTGCTGTACCGAGTCGATCTCGTTCCTGTCCGCGTCCCTTGCTATCCCGAGTGGCACGACGATGATTACATGAGCTTTGAGGCGGGGCTTTTCCCCGACATCATGACAAAGATCGACGAGAACACGCTCCTCTACGCGCCGCAGAAAGGGCTTGAGATGTTACGACTCGAGATCCCGTCGCTTCCTGCGGGAGAGCATCACCTCACGCTGACGCTCGAGCACATCGACGGCGAGTCAAAGCATGAGTCGTGCAGTGCGGAGCTTGACATTTCCGTCCTCGACGCGAAGCTTCCCGAGCAGAAGACCGTCGTCATGCAGTTTCTCCACGCGGACTGCATCGCGGAGTATTATAACATTCCCGCGCTTTCCGACCGTCATTTTGAGCTTATCGAGCGTTGGGCACGCACGGCTGTGGAAAACGGCGTGAACTGCCTCTACACGCCGCTGTTTACACCGCCTCTCGACACCGAAGTCGGCGGCGAGAGACTGACCGTCCAGCTCATCGGCGTCACAAAGCGCGACGGCGAGTGGAGCTTTGATCTTTCGCTCCTCGACAGATGGATCGACATGGGGCTTCGCATCGGTGTCGAATATTTTGAATTCTCTCACCTGTTCACGCAGTGGGGAGCGCGTCACGCGCCGAAGATCATGGCGAATGTCGACGGCGAGATGCGCCGCGTGTTCGGCTGGGAGACGGATGCCGCGAGCGACGAGTATGTCGGATTTTTGCGTAAGTTTATAAAAGAGCTTCTATCTCATATGAAAGAGCGCGGGCTTTACGAAAAGTGCATATTCCACATTTCCGACGAGCCGAACGAGGAGCAAAAGGACGCTTACCGCTCGGCGATGGAGTCTGTCGGAGATCTTCTTGCGGACTGCACGGTCGCGGACGCCATGGGAGATGTCAGCTTCTACACCGAGGGCATATGCCGCCGTCCGATCCCGGGAACTAACAACGCAAAGAAATTCCTGCCGTACATTCCAGAGGATCTGTGGGTATATTACTGCTGCGGCCAGACGACGGACGTGTCGAACAGATTTATCGCGATGCCACTGTCGCGTGTTCGCATAATCGGTTTTCAGATGTGGAAGAGCCGCTGCACTGGATTCTTACACTGGGGCTATAATTTCTACAAGAGCCAGTATTCGCGCTATTCCGTTGACCCGTATCGCATAACCGACGCGGATTATTTCGCACCGGCGGGCGACGCGTTCTCGGTATATCCGGGAGAGGACGGAGGAGCTGTGCCGTCGCTGAGACTTCGCGCGTTTTATGAAGCTCTGTGCGACATTCGCGCACTTGAGGCGGCAGAGAGCAAGTTCGGACGCGAGACGGTTGAGAAGCTTCTCGAATACGACGGAGGAGAGCTCGCGCTCGATTCTTACCCGCGAGGCGGCGAATATATCGAAAACGTGAGACGTCGCCTTGCAAAACTTCTTGAAAGCTGAGACGATTTGAATGATTTAGGCAGGTGTATATAAGTTATACACCTGCCTAAATCACATTTTGCACAAAACAAAAAGGTGCGTGGTCGCCCCACGCACCTGTAAAAATACATTGCTCCGTTGCTGCGACACAATTTTCATCCACATAGGTATGCGAAAGCAGAGCATGCACTTTTACCGAACGGTAAAAGCATACCTATAGAGGATATTTTCATGTGTCGCATAGAAATTATAGCATATTTTTCCGAAGTATGCAAGCTTTTTTAAAAAGAAATCGGAATGCGGCGAGAAAAGAAAATCGACGTCGCAAAATCGACGCCGATTTTTGACACATCACGCAGATGAGTTTATCTTCTGATCATGTTAATGCAGTCGGAACAGATGGGCTTGCCGCGAAAATCGATAAGTCTGTCATCCGAGCCGCAGATAGCGCAGGTCGGGTAGGCCTTAGTCACTATGAGACGGTCTCCGTCAGTCTCGAACGATACTCTCGTCTTAGTCTCAAAGCCGAGCTTTTTTCTGATGTGCTTCGGAATAACGATACGACCAAGCTCGTCAACTTTTCTCTCCATTGTAGTATCTCCTCACTATTTAATTTTACACCTACTGCGGAATGTTTTAAGCCTCCCGCCGGCTCCGTAAAATAATTATATCACGATTGGTATTAATATGTCAATAGCTTTTGTGACGATTTAACAAAAAAGAGAACCTTTTCGCGATGTCTTAAATCATCATCCAAAACTTTTCTGAAATTTCAGCTTGACGCCGTGCGGTGTGTGAAAATTCGCACGAGTGAAAAATGTTTAAAAAACTCTTGACAATACGCGTGAATTATGGTACAATATTCGGTGTTAAGGACCATTAGCTCAGTTGGTTAGAGCTCCCGGCTCATAACCGGTAGGTCCTAGG
>CAYWTG010000037.1:0-10798 GCA_964461155.1 uncultured Ruminococcus sp. | reverse complement strand
TCCATGAACTGCGACAGAGGCGACGAGCCGAAGAACTCGCGGATGGCCGTAACGACGGGTCTTATATTGATAAGAGTCTGCGGGGAGAGAGCATCGCTGTCCTGGATGGTCATTCTCTCCTTGATGATCTTGTCCATTCTCGCCAGACCGATTCTCAGCTGGTTCTGGAGAAGCTCACCGACGCAGCGGAGTCTTCTGTTTCCGAGGTGGTCGATGTCATCCGTCACGCCGACACCGTGGGAGAGTGTGAGAAGATAGTTGATGGAAGCGAGGATATCGTCGCGGGTGATGTGCTTGGGAACAAGCTCACCGATCCTGCGCTTTGCAGCGGCGATAACAGCCTCGCGGTCGTCTCCGCACTCCTCCATGATCTCAAGAAGGATGGGAAGGCGAACCTTTTCGGTAACACCGGCGGACTTGAGGTCGTAGCCGAGGATGTACTCGGGCTCGATGGTGCCGTTGGAGAACACCTTTGTTTCCTCTGTGTCGCCGCGGCGGAGATAGATCTCCGTGATACCCGCGCGCTCGATCGCGAGAGCGTCCTCGTGAGTGAGCGTTGTGCCCGCGTCAAAGAGGAACTCACCCGTGATGGGGCTTACAGCGGGGCGTGAAAGGGTGTGACCCTCGATGCGAGCACCCATTGCGAGCTTCTTGTCGTACTTGTGACGACCGACGGGCGCAAGGTCATATCTCTTCGGATCGAAGAAGAGATTGTTGATGAGGATCTCTGCGGACTCGACGATAGCGGGTTCGCCCGGACGGAGCTTCTTGTAGATCTCCTTGAGAGCCTCCTCGCGGATCGTAGTGTTGTTGTCGAGAGCCTCGCGGTCGCAGGGGTCTTTTTCGAGTGTTGCGTAAAGCTTGGGCTCCTCACCGAAAACGGCCGCGATGTCGTCTGCGGACTCGATACCGAGCGCGCGGATGAGAACCGTAACGGGGAGCTTTCTGTTCTTATCTATACGAACATAGAACACATCGTTGGCGTCCGTCTCGTACTCGAGCCATGCGCCTCTGTAGGGGATGACGGTCGCACTGTATGTGCGCTTACCGGTCTTGTCGTGTGCACTGTCGTAATAGATTCCGGGGGAACGGACGATCTGCGAAACGATAACACGCTCCGCGCCGTTGATAACGAAGGTACCCTTCTCGGTCATGATGGGGAAGTCTCCCATGAAGATCGAGGACTGCTTAACTTCGCCCGTGAGCTTGTTGGAAAGACGTACATCAACTCTGAGAGGTACGGAGTAGGTGACAACGCGCTCCTTGCACTCCTCTACGGGGTACTTGGGATCTGCGTCGAGAGAGTAACCTACGAATTCGATGATGAGATTGCCCGAATAATCGGTGATAGGGGATACGTCGTCGAGGACTTCCATGAGTCCGCGGTCGAGAAACCACTGGTATGAGTTCTTCTGGATCTCGATGAGGTTCGGCATTTCGAGGACTTCATCGATCTTGGAAAAGCTCATACGGGTCTTCTTACCGACCTTTTGAGGCTTAACCATTTTTTCGACCTGCTGAGGTTTAATCATTGAGCTACCACTCCATTCTTAAATTGCCTTATAGGACGGGGCGTTTTTTGTAGAAAACACCGACAAAACTACTCGCGTTCGCCGCGAGAGCGAATCTGATGCAGTTTAATATTTTACCATAGATTTTGGGCACTGTCAATGAAGAAATCAAAAATCAAGCCCGTTTTGCGGAAATTTACATTTCAAGTTACGAATATTTACAATAATTTAAAATGTAAACAAATTGTAAACATTGCAAAAGACAAACGCGGCGCAGGCAGTCGGCAAAGGGCTGTCACGCGTCGCGTTTCGGCATTATTTCACTTATTTGTTCGGCGATTATCCCGTCGAATCGAGACGCAGCGACCGATGCCTGTTTTGATGAGGTTATCGTCCATGTTAAGCTCGGGCACGTGAGAAGCTTCAAAACGCAAAGCGCGGGCGGATACTTCTCGGAGTAACCGTAGCTTATGAAATCGGGACGACAGAGAAAATTCGTGATGAGGCGAGAGGCGGCGAAAACGTGCGGTCGGCACGGGAGCTTTGCGTAAGCGGCGAGAAATCCGCGAGGAACGCGAGGCATGAGCTTTCCGAATCTGCGCAGGCAGAACGGGTCAAAGGACTGTACCGCGACACGTCCCGTGTAATTTTCGAGACACTTCGCCGTCGCCTCGGCGATGCTTGAACGGTACGCGCTTTTCAGCTCGATGAGGAGCGGTACCTTGCCGCCTGCTTCCGTGAGCACTTCGGAGAGCGTCGGAATGCGAGAGTTTCCCTCGAGCAGCCGGCAGTGCGACAGCTCCTCGAGCGTCATTTCCGATACGCGACGCGGAACGCCGCAAAGGCGCAAGAGCGAGTCGTCGTGAATCACGACGGGCACACCGTCGCGCGTCTGTCGAACGTCGATCTCGATCGGGAGCGAGAGTTCAAGCGCGGCGCGGACGGCCTCGATACTGTTTTCGCAGATCCCGTCTTTGTCGTGGAGAGCTCGATGAGCTATCGGCGGCGAGAAAAGAAACGATATGTCGCGCCGACGCACGGAGGGAAATATCATCCACAGATAAATCAGCAGGAGCGCGAGTATTATAGCGGCCGATACGGCGACCGTATGTGCCGCAGTTATCACCGTCACCGCGCGTCCTCCGCTTTTTCGATAACCGAGGCGACATCCGCGCGCGTGATCATCTCAAGCTCCTCGCGTGTCGGCGCGGGGAGCGCACCGAGTCGATCGGCCTGTGCGCGGAGCACCCGCTCGAAAGTATTTCGCACCCCTCGAGCGTTGCCGAATCGTGCGGCGTTTTCCGCACGACGTTCGAAATACTCGACGAGAGGTTCTTCGGCCTCCGCCTCGAGACGGTATTCGCCGCGGTGACAGTTTAACTTGAATATCTCGACAAGCTCCTCGGGGGTGTAGTCGTCGAACTCTATATAATTATTGAAGCGGGAGCGAAGTCCGGGGTTTGAGTCGATGAAATCCTCCATCGGCTCAGTATATCCCGCGACGATAACGACGAGGTCATTGCGGTGGTCTTCCATATACTTCAGTATAGTGTCTACGGCCTCGCCGCCGAAGTCGTTCTCGTCATCTCGTGCGAGGGAGTATGCCTCGTCGATGAAAAGCACGCCGCCGAGCGCGCTCTCGAGCACTTTCGAGGTCTTTATCGCCGTCTGACCAACAAAGCCCGCAACGAGCGATGAACGGTCACATTCGGTGAGATGGCCTTTCGACAGAAGCCCGAGCGAGCGGTAGATACGCGCCATGAGTCGTGCGATCATGGTCTTGCCCGTGCCGGGATTTCCCGAAAAGACCGTGTGAAGCGAGATCTCCTCCGTAGCAAGGCCGCTCTCACGGCGAAGCTTCAATATCCGCGCGGTATTCGCAAGCGAGCGAACCTCTGCCTTGACGCGCTCAAGTCCGATATATCCGTCAAGCTCGCGCAGTATCTCGTCAAAGCTTTCGGAGTCCTCGGATTCGGCAGACTCGACGTGACCTGCTTTCGGTGATCCTGCGCCCGACGCTCGGTTTTCGCTCTCTGCGCCCGACGCGCACTTCTCGAGAATGATTTTCTCGGGTACTTCGCCGCTTTTCGCATTCGCTGCCGAACTGCGTTTTTCGGCGTTTGACGTTTTCGAGTCCTTTTGCGAAGTGCCGTCGCACGCAAATCGCAAGTCGTCGCCGAGTCGGCGGATATTTCGCTCGGTCATCTCGCGGATGAGCTCAAGCTGAGCGGAGATTATCTCATCTTTTTTATCCATAAGTCGGTATTACTTTACGACGCCCTTTTTGAGGATGACATTCGCATAGATCGCGCTTTCGCCCGTTACGACGATGGCGTAAGCCTTCTTTGCTCTCTCGTAGAACTCATATCTCTCGAGGAAAACGGGCTCGCTGTCGGTGTGCTTCGAGGTGATCTCGCGATAGGTGTCCCAGATCTCGACATTGAGATCACGATCCTTTTCGGTCTTGTCCATGAGGTAAACATTGTTGTCGTATTGGTCGAGCGGAATAAGGTCGAGAACCGCCTCGATGAGCTCGGGAACGCCTGTGGCGTCGCTTCTGAGGACGATGGCACCGCCCGCCGCGCCGATGCTCTCACCGGGGAAGTTTCCGTCGGAGAAGACGATCTCGTCGCCGTGACCCATCTTCGCAAGTACGCAAAGAAGCTCGGGGGAAATGATCTTGTTGATACCTTTAAGCATGATTGAATCTCACTTTCGTTTATAGCGCGTGCGCTTTATTTTACCGATATAATTATACTACATTATTTTGCGCTTGACAATAGACTTCAAATTTTTATGCGTCGTTTTGCCGCGCACGATGTGATTTTGCGTCGCGCCGCCGCATAAGGTGTAATGCCCGCGTCTTGCTGCGGAGAATGTTATCGGAGATGTTATTCTGAAATGAGTGAAATTATAAAAAAACTAAAGCACGGTGCGGACTGTTCCGCGCTTCTCGGCTGTGTGCGATATTTCGCCGAGGAATATCCCGAGCTTGAAATCGGGTACATGGGCACGTCCGTGCTCGGGCGCGGCATACCGATGATCGCGATCGGCGGCGAGGGGTGTAAAAAGAGCGTCCTGTACGTCGCAGCGCATCATGCCTCGGAGCACATCACCTCGACGGTGCTGCTTTTGTTCGTCGAAGAATACCTCGCCGCACTTCACTCGCGCCGCCGCGTGTGCGGAATATGCGTCCCGCGCCTATTTGAAAACCACAGAATATACGTTATCCCTCAGTTAAACCCCGACGGGGTAGAGATCGCCATCAACGGATGTAGCGGAAGCCTTCGCGAGAGGCTCATTTCGATGAACGGCGGCGACGACTTTACTCACTGGCAGGCGAACGCGCGGGGCGTTGATCTGAACCACAACTACGACGCGCGATTTTTCGAGTACAAGCGACTCGAGCCGTCGCTCGGCGTGGCGTCCCCAGGCCCCTCGCGCTTTTCGGGGGCATCTCCGGAAAGTGAGCCTGAGAGTGCCGCGCTGGCCTCGCTTCTTCGCCGCCGTCGCGAACTGTCCCTGTGCGGAGTTCTCACTCTCCATTCGCAGGGCGAGGAGATATACTGCGCACCGCGAGACTTTCTCGGTCACCGAGCGGAGTGCACGGCGCGCCTTGTTTCGTCGGTGACGGGGTATAAAAGATGTACGCCTGTGGGGAGCGCGTCATACGGAGGACTCACTGACTGGTGCGTTTCATCTCTTCGACTGCCGTCTTTTACGATAGAGTGCGGGCTCGGTGAAAATCCTCTTCCGCAGAGCGATATGCTGCCGATATACGAAAGACTGCGCGAGCTGTTCTTTTCTTTCCCGCTTTTTGCATAAGCACAGTATTACATCTTGAAATGCCGTGCGTGATTTGGTATAATTGTAATATCAATTATACCTTGTGAGGTGGAAAACATGACCGCAAAAGAAATACTTGCAGATATCAAAAGCGACAGGATCAAAAAAGTCATACTCGACTGTGACGCGTACAACGACATCGACGACCAGTACGCCATAGCATTCGCGGCGGGAAGCGACCGTATGGAGCTTCTTGCAGTCGGTGCCGTGCTTTTTAACAATTACAGATGCTCGGGCTTTGAGGACGGAATGATCAAAAGCTACGAGGAGACGGTAAAGGAGCTTAAACTTATCGGACGTGACGACAGCGTTCGCGCACTTCGCGGATGCCCTGTGCCGATGACAGAGCTCGGGGAGGGTGCCTTCGGCGAGTCCGAGGCGTCGGACAATATAATATCGACCGTGCTCGAGTCCGATGAGACAGTCTACGTCATCGCGACGGGAGCGGCGACAAACGTCGCGTCGGCGATAATGAAAAATCCCGCCATAAAAGAGAATATGTGCGTCGTCTGGGTCGGCTGTAACGACATCCGCTATGACGGCGAAGCGGGAGACTTCAACGTATGGCAGGACGCCGATGCCGGCAGATATCTTCTGAACTGCGGAGTTCCGCTCGTGCTTCTTCCCGCGCTCGGCCCCGAGGGCACCGGCACGCAGATGCTTCGCGGAACACAGGAGACGCTCGACGTTATCGCGGGAGACTCCGCGGCGGCGCATTATTTCCGCTGTGATCTTCCCGAGCTTGCTTATCACGGTGAGACGGGTTGGACGCATCGCTTCTGGGATATCGCGGGAGTCGGAGTGCTCCACAATCCCGACGCTTTCGACCTTGAGATCATCACAGCTCCCCGTATGCGCCTCGACTGTACATGGGCGTTCGAGGACGGCCGTCACGAGATCGTGTATATGAACCGACTCGAGCCGAGCGCGGTCTTCGATGACACGTTCGAGTGCATCCGACGCCTCGTTTAAACGGTTTTTGACGAATTTACGAAAAAACTTCATACATTATTCGAGCGTCGTTCATCTAATTTTCGCGTGTGCGCGGTATAATTTAAGTCGTAAAGCACGATGCGTGCGAAAAAAAGCGGCAAAGGAGAGCGTTTATGACGGATATATACATTTTCAAGCGTGTAGAGAAAAAATACATACTTGATGCCGAAAAAAAGACGCTTTTGCTGTCTAAGATCGAAAAGCACCTGACCCCCGACGTGCACGGTGTCAGCACCGTGTGCTCGATGTATCTCGATACGCCGAATTTTCTTCTGATACGCAACTCGATCGACGCCGACTCCTACAAGGAGAAGCTTCGCCTGAGAAGCTACGGACTGCCGAGCGCGGACACGAAGGTCTTTTTCGAGATAAAGAAGAAGTTCTGCGGAACGGTCTACAAAAGGCGTATCTCGATGAAGTTTTGCGAGGCTCTCGATTACATAAACGGCGGTGAGCTTTCCGAGACGGGGCAGATCGCCCGCGAGATCGACTACGCCATGAAGCTCTACGGCTCACCGCGTGTTCGCACGACGATCCTCTGCGAGCGCGAGGCGTATACGGCCTCGTTTGAAGAGGTGCCGCCCGATGTGTCACGCACCGAGGTGCGCGGCGCGGCGTTTGAAGCACCGCTTCGGCTGACTTTCGACTCGGCGGTCAGGTATAAAAGCGAGAACCCCGAGAAAATGCGCGACCTTGACGGCACAAGACTTCTTCCCGCAGGAGTTGAGATCCTCGAGATCAAAACGGCGGGAGCGATGCCGCTGTGGCTTTCGCACGCGCTCGACGAGTGCGAGATATTCCCACAGAGCTTTTCAAAGTACGGCTCGGCATTTATCGATATGACGGGCAAAGATCGTTTAAAAAAAGGAGACGGCTGTTATGTTTGATGTTTTTACCCCCGTGTTTTCGGATGGACTTGATCTGAGGTGGTACCTCGTGTGTACGGCGATCGCGGTCTTGTGCGGTATTATCGCCGCTGCGGCAAGCTCGTTTCGTGAGGATGTCACACGGAGCTTTGTGATCTCCCTTGTTGTGCTCCCCGCGATAGTCGAGACCGTCATTCTCATGGTCAACGGAAATCTCGGAACGGGAGTTGCCGTTATGGGCGCGTTCTCGCTCGTGAGATTCCGCTCGGTTCCCGGCAAGGCAAAGGAGATAGCGGCTATCTTCCTTTCGATGACGGCGGGACTTGCGTGCGCGGCGGGATATATTTGGATCGCGCTTATCTTCACGCTCATCGTGTGTGCGATCATAGTGCTCGTGGGAGTGCTCCCCTCAAAGGCGGAGCGGGCGCTCGAGCTTCGCATCACCGTTCCCGAGTCGCTGAACTTTGAGGACGCTTTCGACGATGTGTTCGACAAGTACCTCAAGGAGCGCAGACTTCTCACCGTAAAAAGCTCGAACATGGGAAGCCTTTACAAGCTCAGATACCGCGTCACGCCGAAAAACGGCATGAAGACGCGTGAGCTTATAGACGACCTCCGTTGCCGCAACGGAAATCTCGAAATATCCATCGGCGTCGCCGCAGACACGGCGGAAACGCTTTGATAAAAAACACGGTACACAAGTCGCCCCTCGACTGTGTACCGTGTTTTTTTCGGCGACAAGCGGAAAATATTCGGTATTTTGTAAAATACTGTAGAAAATCGGAGTGGGGTGTGATATAATAAATACCTGTTACAGGAAATTTTCGTTTTATAAAATGAGGTGACGGTTATGCTTGATTTGATCCTTATTCTTGCTTCATTCGGAGCGTTTTTGCTTATTTTGATGCCTCCGACGGCTGTCGATATTTTCTCGGCCGGAACCGCGATGAACGTGGCCGACAACTATAATCTCTTCCCACTTTCGAAATATGTCGTCTTCGCATACGCGGTCTTTGTCGGTATGCTTGCGGTCATATACCTGTCGCGCCGCAAAGAAAAGCTCGTGCTCGATACGAAAAAGCGAGTTGTCTCGTCACTCGTGTGCGTGGCACTTTCAGCCGTTGCGTGCTTCTATGCCGTTTCACTTCAAACATATCACTGGGGAAGAGAGGGGGCTATGTATAACGGATACGTCCTTGATTTCGTTTCAAAATTCAAGGAAATATCGCCGCAGAAGCCCGAGGGATACAGCGCGGAGATCGTCGCGGACGCGGCGCAAAAATATAAAACGCAAGCCGAAAACGACGACGGCGAAAATAAGCCGCCGCATATTATTGTCATAATGGACGAGGCGTTTTCCGATCTCGGCGTCGTAGGAGAGTTTTCATGCAGCACGGAGGTCACGCCGTTTATATCGTCGCTTGGCGAGAATGCGATCACCGGATATGCGCTTTCTTCCGTCCACGGCGGAAACACGGCAAATTCCGAGTATGAATTTCTCACGGGAAACTCGCTTGCGTGGTTTTCGCCGAACTGTGTGCCGTATCAGCAGTATCTCCACACATCGACATATTCGATGGTGTCGTATCTGAAAATGTCGTATGACTATAAGTGTATCGCGATGCATCCGTATCTCGCGAGCGGATGGAATCGCCCCGACGCGTATGAATACCTCGGCTTTGACGAGTGCCGATTCATCGAAGACTTCCCGTGCGAAGATTATGTCAGGAGCTATGTGAGCGACCGTGAGATGTTTGAGTATCTCATCGACACATACGAGAGCAAAAAGGATGAGAGACTGTTTTTGTTCGGCGTTACGATGCAAAATCACGGAGGCTATAACTACGACGGCGAAAACTACACAAAGAACGTCTCACTCATCGACGGCGAAAGCTTCCCCGAGGTCGAGCAGTATCTTTCGCTCATACACGAAACGGATCGAGCCGTCGAGTATTTGATCACGTATTTTGAAAATGTCGATGAGGACGTGGTAGTCGTTTTCTTCGGCGACCATCAGCCGAGGCTCGATGAATCCTTTTATAATAGTCTTAGCGGAAATACGGGTGACACACTCGAAGAAAAGCAAGACAGATATAAAGTGCCGTTCTTCATTTGGGCAAACTACGACATCAAAGAAGAGTACAAAGAGTGCACGAGCCTCAACTATCTGTCGTCGTATGTATATGACGTCGCGGAGATCGAGCTTGCGCCGTACAACAGATTTTTGCGCGAGCTCGAGAGCGTAGTTCCCGCCGTTAACGCGAACGGTTATTATTCGCTCGTGAAAGATTGCTGGCTGTCGTTTGACGAGGCTGTCGGGGAAGAAAAAGAAAAGCTCGAGCTTTACGAAATGTTTCAGTATAACATCACTTTCGATAAAAAGAACCGAAGCGAGATCTTATTTCCCGCATTAAAATAAAGTGTGCTTTCAGACGCGAAAAACGGTGTGATTTTTCATCACACCGTTTTTTATACCTTTCGAGATGCCGAAAAGCGTCAGTTATTGTAGATCGCGCCGTTTCGGAAAGCGACGGAGTTGAAGCATTCGTCGAGATATGCGTATCGCTCGTCGAGCCAGCTTTTCATGTATTCGACATTTGCCTTGCAGCTTTTGAGCTTCAAGACTTCGGCGGGTTCTTGATTTATTCTCCGTCCGAGCACGTCCCATCGATCGAAATTCCGCTCGACGGCGTAGAGATTGTCGAAAACATAATTACAGCACGAGTCGACGCAGGAGACCATGTCGTCTTTCACCTCGTTCCACCTGTCTCGCACGAGCTCGCGAAACCATTCGTGCTTCATCAAAGCCGTGTACCACACGTGGCAGTGTCGGTCTCTGTCTGTCATTCCGTAGAGATTTCCGACGAACAGGCCGTCTGAGTACGGAGAGTTTTGCGTGTTTCCCGACGACAGGTCGAAATCCCACGGCGGGCCGAAGAATATCTTGCCGTCGGTCTCCTTCGTGTACATATAGAAGCTCGACCAACCCGCGTCGAGGTTTCGCATATATTCGCAGATGAGGTACATATCGACGACGGAATCGAGATCGAGATATCTCGAAACCTCACTGTAGTCGCCCTTGAGCGCACTTTCATATGCCGCCGAAACGTGATGCGCGAGCTGTTTTACCTGCGAGTCGTCGGTAAAATCGCTGTGGACGGAATATTTGCGCGTGCCCGCGATGAAGAAGTCCGAGTTCATTTTTCCCTCGGCGTAACTGTCGAGCTCGATGAGGAATCCGATGTCGTCGCCCTCCTCATTAATGTTTATGCGCCCCTTGGCGACCTCGATGCGCTCGGCCAGAACGTAAACGCCGCGATATTTGCCGTTTAAGTAGACGTCGACGAGCTCCGACATCGGTGACCACTCAATGCCGTCGAGCGTGCGACCGAGCTCGTATGCGGTGATGTTACGGATCATGCTCTTATCGGCGTGATTTGCGATAAGGACCCAGTCGCGGTTGTCGTAGTCGCTGTCCGAGATGAGGGCGATCTTCTCGGGGAATTTCAGGCGGTAGGACTTTTTGTCGACGCCCCAGCTTTGGTTTCCTCGTCCGCGTATCTTCACGTCCGAGGCACTCTG
>CAYWTG010000036.1:0-10971 GCA_964461155.1 uncultured Ruminococcus sp. | reverse complement strand
GGATTTTTTCTTGCCGTATCGAAAAGGTCGCGAACACGCGAAGCGCCGACACCGACGTACATCTCGACGAAATCGGAACCGGAGATCGAGTAGAACGGCACGCCGGCCTCACCGGCTACCGCCTTGGCAAGCAGGGTCTTACCCGTTCCGGGAGGACCCATGAGGAGCACACCGTGCGGGATTTTTGCGCCGAGCTTCGTAAAGGGTGCGGGATCGCGGAGAAATTCGACGATCTCCTCGAGCTCCGCCTTTTCTTCATCGGCACCGGCGACGTCCTTGAAGTACACCTTCGTCTTATCCGCTGTGATGAGCTTTGCTTTCGCGCGGCCGACCGAGCCCATGCGTGAGCCGGCACCGCCGGAAGCCTGCTTCATGAAGTATATCCACACCGCGACGAGAGCGACGATGAGAATTATATACGGGATAAACGACACCCATGCGGGAATCTCGGTCGGTGCGGGATAATCGTAGGATTTGATGATACCGCGCTCGTACTGGTCGCTGATGAGCTCGCCGAGATCCTCGCGGAACATATCGAGGTCACGAAGCTTATACTCAACGAGCTTTTCGCTTTCCTTGCCGTTTTCGGTGTGATAGAGAACGAGCTCGAGATTGTTCGAGGAGTCCACCTCGAAGCGTTTGACCTGCTCGTTTTCAAAATAACTGCAAATATCGCTGTAGCCGACCTCCTCGCTCGGGATGAGATCCCATATCGAGGTCGTGGCTACGATGATGAGAGCGAAGAATATAATATATATTACGGCGTTTTTAAGGCTTTTTTTCATTTATGATCTGACCGTGTCCTTTCGGGAGGTAATTTTTCTTTTCAGTTCTCGTAGACCTCGCGCTTCAGAACGCCAACGTACGGGAGAGCTCTGAACTGCTCGTCGTAATCAAGTCCATATCCGACTACAAACTCATCGGGGATCGCGCGTCCGACGTAATCGGGCACAAAATCCACGGTTCTTCTCGAGGGCTTGTCAAGCAGCGTGCAGGTGCGAACACTTCTCGCGCCGTTGAGAGTCAGATACTCGACGAGGTATGACAGCGTGCGTCCGCTGTCGATGATGTCCTCGACTATCACGATATCCTTTTCGGAAAGGTCGCTTCTGTGGAGGTCGAGTATTATGTTGATTCTTCCTGAGGAAACAGTTCCCGCGCCGTACGATGAAACTTTCATAAAGTCGATCTCGAGCGGAGATTTCAGCTTTTTCATAAGGTCGCCCATGAAGACCACGCTGCCTTTAAGTATACCCAAAAGAAGCAGATTTTTTCCGTCATAATCGCGATCGATCTCGTCGGCGATACGCTCGACGATCTCGTTTATCTCCTCTGCGGAGACGAGTACTCTGTCAATGCCGCGCTCAAGCGCACAATTCATATCTGTCATAAAAATCACCCATTATCTCCATTTCAGTTTAATATGTCAAGCTCAATGCCCGCCGCCGAAAGCTTCGACTCGTCCGCACAAAGAATGTGCAGTGTGCGGGTGTTTTTCTCGACGCGTGAAGTATCACGCACGGGAAAGCCGGGCACCCAAAGGATCCCGTCTCCGTCGCAGATCACTGGAATGCGTTCGCGCCGATCGCTCGGCATATGTGCGCCGGAAAACAGCTTTTTGAGCCTCCGCGTCATGCCGCCGAATCTGTAAGCGTCGCCCGCGCGTCGACTCCTGAGCTCAAGCTTATCTTTTATTGTATCAAATTTAACCGCCGCGTGTATTGATAAATTGTAAATATTCTCATATTCATCGGGAAATGCGCCGTTTTTTTCCTCTGCGGCGATGACGACATATCCGTTTTTTCGCACGGGACGCCCGAGTATGAGCTCGGTCGTCGACGTGTCGAGCTCTTCGCTTTTTTCTGCCGTCTTTATAAACGAGCAAATACCGCTTCGGCATGAAAAGGAAAACCCGCCCGGCACTGACAGCTCGAAATCTCCGCTGTGCTCGGCTATGTGATGCGCGATATCTTTAAGATGCACGCCCTCGAGCGACGGCGTGCCGCGTGTCACGCATCCGGCGTGGAGCTTCATTATAACTCGCGGCAAGATCGCCTCGTCAAGTTTTGCGAGAGCCTCGCGCGAGATCGTCGTGTAGGACTCATTTTCAAAAGCCTCCTCGGCGCACGACGAGAGGTATTTTTCGTCCCGCCGTAAGCTCTCACTCATGCGAAGCACCGCACTGCAAGCTGACGGGTTGAGTTTTTTTAAGTGCGGGATCACAAGATGGCGCAGTTTATTTCGTGTGTAATCCGTCGATAGGTTCGTGCTGTCGACAACAAAGTCAAGGCCGATCTTTTCAGCCGTCGAGCGGATCTCATCGGATGTATAGTTCAAAAGCGGGCGAATATATCTGCCCTCTCTCACGGGAGGAATGCCGCAGAGCCCCGCCGCACCCGTGCCGCGTACGAGATTAAAGAGCACCGTCTCGAAATTATCATCGGCGTTATGAGCCGTTGCGACGAGCACGCGCTCGCCGAGTGACGACGCAAGCTCATCGAAAAAAGCGTATCTCTCGCGACGCGCCGTTTCTTCAAGTCCCGCACCGTTTCCCGCAAGTGACGGAATGTCGACTCGCTTTAAGTAAAACGGAACACCGAGACGCTCGGCAAGACTCTCGGAAAAACGCTCGTCGCGCGTCGCTTCGTCACCTCTGATAAGGTGATTCAGGTGACAGGCCGCTATGCGAACACATCGATTTTTCAAATCGGGATTTTTCAAATATTCATTCATTAAATATAAAAGAAGACTCGAATCCGCGCCTCCCGAAAGGGCTACGACAACAAGCTCGGAGCTCCGTATCAGACCTGCGATCTCAGTTTTTTCGAGATCATTCGCAAAATTTGCGACAATATCCGTCAAGCGAAAGCCCCCTCTCTTTATGACCGCTCGCAAAATGCGAAATACTGCAATGCCGCGCCGAGTGCGAGCGTCACGACGACTCCCGCAAGAAGATGCTCGAGCATCTCGGGAAATCTCCGATAAAGTCCGACGGCCGCGTCGGCATCGAAATACCAAACGGCGACCGTGCCGAGCAGGCGAAAAGCCGAAAAGACAAGGATCACCCACATCGTGCGCATTAAAGGCTCAAACATTTCGTCAAGCCGAAACCGACCGTTTTTCATAATATGTACCCCTGTGTGTCCGGTGTTTACGACTCATTTTATCACGGCGCACAGGCGAAAATCAAGCGGTAATTAAATCTATTTAATATTATACTATCCGCTGATGTAAATTTCAACATTATTTTTGAATATTCGTTGCGACTTTTTTCCGTTTGACGGCAATCGTGCCGCAAAGTGTCGCGCTTAGAGTGTATATGACGCAAAACGCGACGGCCTCCGCGCATTCCGATAATAAAAAGCGGTGCGAGAGCGTGCGGGAAAGCACAAATCCGAGCAGAGAGACGGTGGCGGGAACGCCGAGTGCCGCGCGAAAATCGACTTTCACGTGCTCGCGCATTTTGAGGCGGCGGAAGCTCAGGATAAAATTGAGTATCTCGCAAAAATACACCGAGGCCACATAGCCGCCGACGCCGAAAAACGGGATAAGTGCGACTGCCAAAACGAGGCTCGCGGCGGAATCAATGATATTTATGCGCATACACGCAAGCTGTTCGCCGAGTCCTTTGAGCATACAGTCGACGGCCATATCCGTGTACATCACGGGGATAAGCGGCGAGACGGCGCAAAGCATACGCCCGACGGATTCCGAGGCGTACAGCGATAGGCCGACGGCCTTCCCGTAAAATAGGAAAAGAGAGGCGCAGCCGAGTGAAAAGGTGAGACTTAAAGTGAGTACACGGGAAATGAGGCTCGACACCTCGGCTCGTCGGCGCAGTGTGCAAAGGCGCGTGATCTCGGGAATCAGCAGTCCCGCAGCCGACGAAAGCACCGCCGACGGGAACAGTATCACGGGAAACGCCATTCCCTGAAGCTCACCGTAGGCGGCAAGCGCGGAGGAAGCGGAAAGCCCGCTTTTTTTCATGCCCCACGGCACGCAAAGATGCTCGGCACTCGAAAGCCCTTGCCGCGCATACGCACCGACAGCCACCGGAAGTGCCGTTGACGCGACATCGGAAAGATGCGTTTCGATATTTTTATCCTGCGTGCCGTGTGCGGGTGTTCCGGTGGGTCTTTTGCTGTCGAAAAAGTAGAGGAGCACGTTCATAACAAGCGAAAGTCCCTCCGACACCGCAGTACCGCCGACAACGGCAAGGCACGAAAACTCCACGGGATTCTCGACACGCGGCAAAAACGCGGCAAGGCAGGTCGAAATGACGCATATCTTCACCGCCTGCTCGGTCAGCGCAACCGCCGCATTTTTATAAACCTTGCGAAGTGCCGTAAAGCATCCCGAAAACGCCGTCCCGAGCGATATCGGAACAAGGCTTACCGCAAGCACGCGGAGCGAACCCACCGTGCGCGCGTCGCTGAGAAGCTTTTCTCCGATAAACGGAGCGGAAAAAAAGAGAAGCGTCGCCGCGAAAGTCGCAAAGATAAGGCTGTACAGTGCGCATGAAAGCATAACGCGACGCACCGTGCGGCGGTACGACCTTCGCGATGCCGAGCTCTCGTCAAGCGCGGCGCAACGGTCTGCCGTAAGCCGCACGGACGCAAGATTCACGCCCGAGCAGGCGAGTGTCAGCGCGAACGAGTATACGCTCATGACAAGAGTGAAAAGTCCCATGCTCTCGCTGCCGATCTTCGCCGAGACGTACGCATTAAAGCTGAGCGCGACGCAGCGAAGCACTATATTCGACGCGGCGAGCAAGATCGCGCTTTTTATGAAAATCTTTTTGTTATCCACCGAGCACCTCTCAGATGTATTACCTCTGCATGAAGCTTATGTTACCATAACACGTCGTATGACGCATATAAAATATGTCACATACACAAAATGTTGGCTTTCGCGCTCGACAGTTAAAGTCGGTCTTGACAATATAACTGCAATATGATATCTTAATCACAGTGAAATACCGCTCGCGGTAAATACAAAATCACAGGAGACAAAAATGATGAAACGACTCATCAGCCTTGTGCTGTGCGCCGTCGTGCTTTGCAGTATGTTTACTCTGTCAAGCACAGCTTCGGCCGCAGACACTGACAGACTTCCTTTCACCGATGTCAAAACTTCAAAATGGTACTATAAAGATATCCGTACCGTTTACGAAGCGGGCGTCATGGAGGGAATGACAAAAACGAAGTTCGCCCCCGATGACCCGATGACACGCGCGCAGATCGTCACGGTCTTCTACAGACTCGCCGACCGCTGGGAAACCGGTCTCGGCAAAAAGCTCGGCTTCACCGACACGAAAGCCTCCGCTTGATACGCCGACTACCTCGGCTGGGCCGTAAGCGAGAATATCGTCAGCGGATATCCCGAGGGAGACTTCCGTCCGAACGCGCCGATCACGCGTCAGGAGCTCGCAAAGCTCGTTGTGGTATTCCTCGACTACATCATCGCGGACGTTAACGGTGACTCCGCCGTTGACAGCTTCGCGGATGCGAAATCTTTCCCGAAGTGGTCTCGCGAGTACATCGAAGAGCTTCGTTCGACCGGACTTGTCAAAGGTGACGAGGCGGGAAGATTCAATCCCGAGAAGACGGCTACACGCGCGGAGCTCGCTTCGCTTCTTGCAAGTATGCTCCCGTATGTGGAAGAAGCACTCGCCCCCAAAGCTCCTCCGATGGGCTGGAACGCATATATGCAGTACTTTCTCTACGCCGATGAAGAATCTCTCATCAGTCAGATGGACGCCATGGTCGATCTCGGCCTCAAAGATGTCGGATTTGAGTATATCAACATCGACGACTGGTGGTATCACGGACGCAACGAGGAGACAGGACGCGTCGACGTTTGGGAAGAAAAGTTCCCGAACGGAATGAAGTACATCGCAGATCAGGCGCACGAGCGCGGACTCAAAGCCGGTCTTTACACCGATGTCGGTTACGACACCTGCGGCTCCGGTGACAGCGAGCTCGGAGAACTCGGCGTTATCTCGGGAATCAACGTCGGACTCGCGGCGGGAAATTACGTCGACGACCTCAACCGTTATCTCGGCACGGGCACATACTACGACGACTACGCGAAGAAAACGGGCACCGATCCCATCGAGTGTTGGGGCTTTGACTATATCAAAGTCGACTCGAACGGCACAAAGGAGGGCGTAAACGCTCATCAGGCTTTAGTTGATTATGCGGAAACGATCGACGACATCGAACGCGCGACGGGTCGCTACATCCACTTCAATATGTGCCGCTGGTATTACGAAGCTCCGTATCTTATGACATACGGTGACTCTTGGAGATGCGGTACCGACAGCTACGCCGACTTTAAGTACACAAAGGAAACCGTAGACAAGATGAAGCGCGTCAGCAGCTATGTCATGCCCGGCCACTATGCCGACCTCGATATGCTCGCGCTCGAACGTCCCACGATGACGCACACCGAGGACAGAACCACGTTCGCGATGTGGTGTATGTTCTCTTCCCCGCTGATTCTCAGCTGTGACCTTCCCTCGCTCTCCGAAGAATCCCTCGAGTTCCTCACAAACAAGGAGCTCATCGCGATCGACCAGGACAAGCTCGCTTACTCCGCCGCTTACATTGACAGCATCGGAGAGACGACCGAGCTGTGGTTCAAGAAAACCGAGTCCTACGAAAACGGCGCGGCCGCTATAGCTCTCTACAACCCCGGTGACGAGGCGGAGAGTGTTACTCTTGATCTTTCTCTCATCTGCCGCTCGGGCAAGGCTGACGTTCGCGATGTGTTCACGCACACCGACCTCGGAAATCTCTCCGAGATCACCGTGACCGTTGAGCCCCATGACGTGTTCATATACACCATCGACACCGACGACGGATACACCTCCGACGACATCGGCGACTACCGCGCATACGGCGTTGTGAACACCGAGCTTGACGACGGATTCGATGAAATAATCCTCGCCGACATTGCCACTATCACCATGGAAGAAGCAGAGAAGAAGCTCAACATCCCCGAGCAGTTCCGTCCCGTGATCGTCGACGCAAGAAGTGCCGAGGAATATGCGGCAGGTCATATGAAGGATGCCGTAAACGTACAGTATACAAATGTACGCGAGACGATAAAATATCATAAGCTTCCCGTAACTCAGAAAGAATTTTCAAGCAAACCGCTCATTGTATACGCCGCTGATGAAGAAACGCTCATCAGGACGTACAGAGAGCTGCAGAAATACAGATACACCGTATACAGTCTCGGTGTACAGACCGATTTTTAAAAGCACAAAACCGACTCATTCCGTCATCGGCGTGAGTCGGTTTTACTTTTCCGTGTTATTGGGGCATCATCGCTTACAGGTACTGCTCCGTTTTCCCTGTTAAATGTTGAAAAGCAAAAGCGTCCTGCGGAAAACTCACGCGGGACGCTCTTATTACCTTTGAAAAATTACTTAATAATCTCGCCGTAGCACTCGCCGAAAGCGCAAGCCGCGTTAGCCTCATCGGTATCGATGTGCATTGCGGGAGCGAACTTGGGGCTGACTCTTACGACAACATCGCCGAATACGGTGCTTCTGTCGTTGGAATCGATCTTTACGGAAACGATCTGCTTATCTTCAACGCCGAACTCAACTGCAGCTTCGGGGGTGAGATGGATGTGACGCTTTGCGGCGATAACTCCGCAATCGAGCTCGACCTCGCCTGCGGGACCGACGATCTTGCAAGCGGCGGAGCCGGCGATATCACCGGACTCACGAACGGGAGCGGAAACGCCGAGTGTGCGTGCATCGGTGAGCGAGAGCTCGACCTGTGTAGCGGGACGTGCGGGTCCGAGGATGATAACATTTGCGATAGACTTCTTAGGTCCTACGAGAGTTACTCTCTCCTCGCAAGCAAACTGACCGGGCTGAGAAAGAGGCTTCTTCTCTGTAAGAGTTGCACCGGCACCGAAAAGTGTTTCGATGTCCTGTGCGCTGAGATGCACGTGACGTGCGGAGGTTTCAACAAGAATCTTTGACATGACTATTGTCCTTTCATATGTATCGCTGATGGTTCTCAGAGTATTATACTCCCTGTGTCGACTTTTGTCAAGTGGTGAGGCAGATCACTTTTCGAGCTCAGAGATCATTTCAACACGGCGGAGGTGTTTTCCTCCCTCGAAGTCGGTGTCGATGAAAGCATCCGCAAGCTCGCAGGCAAGTCCCTCACCGACGACGCGCGCGCCGAGGCAGAGTACATTTGCGTTATTGTGCGCACGTGTGAACTTTGCGCTGAAAATGTCGGAGCAGCAAGCCGCGCGGATTCCGCGAAGCTTGTTTGCGGCGATGCTCATTCCGATTCCCGTGCCGCAGCAAAGGATCGTGAGATCCGCGTCGCGGTCGAGCACCTTGCTGCAACCCGATACGGCGTACTGAGGATAGTCACAGCTCTCCGTGCTGTTCGTGCCGCAGTCGATGCAGTCGATGTCACGTGCCGTGAGGTGGCGAATGAGTGCCTCTTTGAGCGGATATCCCGCGTGATCTGCCGCAAGCGCGACCGTAATTTTGTTTTTAATGCTCATGTTGTTATCGTCCTTTCAAGATCTTTATTATTGCCGCCTGTCTTAAAGCGGTCGATTGTTCTGTTTTTCTTCTTTCTCGCGTTCTGCCTGAGATTTTCTGAGATAGATCGGGTTTTGCGTCTCTTCGCGGAAAAGCTCCGCGCGTCCGCCCGCTTCACCAAAGAGACGAAGTCCCGCAAGTGCCGCACCGATACCGCTCGGAGAGGTCATCGCGTGCGGAGGCTTCACGATACTGTCTATCCCACACGCGCGAGCATTTTCGACGATCTCGGCGGAAAAGTCACCGGGAACGTAAACTGTCAAATTCTCGAGAGAATGCTTTTCGAGGGTGTGCTTGACGACATTCGGCACATCGGCGGCCGCTACGAGGTCGTCGGGCGTAAGAGAGGTAATATTCCCCTCGCCGTCGGAGACGAACAGTGCGGAATAAACATTGCCGCGGCGCGCGTTCAGCGCGGGACAAACGGCGCATTTAATATTTCCGAACATCTCCGCCATGGCGCGAAGCGACGACACGCCGACACAAGGTATGTCAAAAGGTGCCGCAAGGCCTTTCGCCGTGGAAGAACCGATGCGAACTCCGGTAAATGAGCCGGGACCCGCCGAAAACGCTATCAGGTCAAGCTCGGAAACTCCGAGTGACCCGCTTTCGAGAAGTCGCTCGATCGCGGGGAGCAAGGTCGTACTGTGCGTGGTCGCTGCGGATGCGGAATATACTCCAATCACCTCGCCGTCGCGAAGGAGCGCGGCACTGACCGTCGAAGAAACCGTATCAAAGCCCAAAGTCCACACGTTACGCCTCCTTTGCGGTGAAATCGATGCTCGAGCGGATAATTCTCGAGCTCTCACCGTCTTTTATTATCTCGATCTTCACGGCATCGCTCGGAACGAGCTCGGCGATATTCTCGCACCACTCACCGATACAAATGCCACCGTCGAGGTAGTCGTCAAATCCGATCCCGTAAAGCTCATCGGGGTCGCTTATTCTGTAAAAATCAAAATGATAAAGCGGGACCTTGCCCTTTAAATATTCGTTCACGATGGTGTAAGTCGGGCTCTTGACTCGACTTTGGGGCGAGAGCACCGAGGCCACGCCGGACGTAAACACGGTCTTGCCCGCGCCGAGATCTCCGTCGAGGGAGATAAACGCGCGACGTGCGCCGTGATTTATGAGATACTCGGCAAGAGCCGCGCCGACGGCGGCCGTCTCTTTATCCGAAGCCGTTTTTATTTCGAGCATATATGCCTCCATGGCTTTGTGTTGTTGTCTCGGAGCTTCCGTATTTGCGCCCGCGCGACGGCGACAGGCGTGTTCGAGAGATATCACCCGCGCCCCACATTTAAATCACGCTTTCGCGAGATCAAACGATGCGCACTCAGAGAGTACCGTGCTCCAAGAATCTCCCGATATTATAAAGTGATCTATTAAAGAAGCGGAAGTGTCGGCGAAGCGTTGACGTATGCGTTCGGTCGCGGCGCGATCCGCACGTGACGGACGAAGCTCGTCGCCGTCGTGACAGTGTGCAAGCGCGAAATACGAAGCACCGCGAACGAGCACTTCCCTCTCGATGAGCTCAATCATCGGCTCATCGGTCGGCTTTCCGCCGCGTCCGAGAGAGATCGTCGCTATGTGACGCCTTTTCTCATCGAGAAGCACAGCGCATGAATATCCGCCGCGCAACGTGCGCATCAGAAAAGTCAGAGCATAGCCTATCGCCGCATCGGTTGCGAGCGGATGCTTTATCGCCTCGCGATACTCTGCCGCCGCCAATACAGTATCAATAACAGATAAATCAGATGACATAGAAAAATATACTGAAGAAGTGCATGAGGCTTGCAAGCACAACGAAGATGTGGAAGATCGAATGGATGTATCTTTTCTTCTTGCCGAGGCCGTAAAGGACAGCACCTATCGTGTACATTATGCCCCCCGCCAAGAGGAAGAACGAACCCCAAAATCCGAGTTCGCGGAACAAGGGTACTGCGGTAAATATTATGCACCAGCCCATACCGAGATAGCATATCATCGAAAATACGCGGTATTTTTTGATGTCGATGGCCGTGAGCGTTACCGCGAGAGCCGCGATCCCCCAGACGATGCCGAAGACCGTCCAGCCGAGGGCTGTGTTTATCTTTCTGAGCGTGCAGAGCGTGTATGGCGTATACGTTCCCGCTATCATGAAATATATCGTGCAGTGATCTATTACCTGCAGCACCTTCTTTGCCGTCTGCGGGACAACGCCATGATATACGCTTGACATGGTGAAAAGCACCGTGACCGACGCGCCGTAAATCGAGCCGCCGACAACTCCCCACACATTTGAGTGAAGAGCCGCGAATATGACGCACAGCGCGAGATACGCAACGCCGAACGCGCCACCCACGATATGCGTGACCATGTTGAATATTTCCTCTCCCTTTGTGTAA
>CAYWTG010000035.1:0-11024 GCA_964461155.1 uncultured Ruminococcus sp. | reverse complement strand
TCGGGTTTCTCGTCCAGCCCGTCTCGTTTCCGTCGCGCCAGCTCATCTGATGCTCACCGCGTCCGATGGGGAGCGACCACTTGCAGTAAAAGTCGTCGATAATATATCCGGCCGCTTCCTCGGTGAGAATTCCGGCTTCAATGTCGTGCTTATAAAAGCGCAGGAGATAGTCGTCCATTCTGCCGAGACACATCGTGGCGTTGACAACGCAGGAGTATGCGGAGAACATGATTCCGACAAGAAGCACGAGCTGCATCGCCTCGATGAAGCTCTCCGGCGGGCGCGAAGCGATGTTGCGGCAGATCTGTGCGGCCTCCGTCTGACCCGCCTTTTCGGCAGCGTCGGCGTATCTCTCGATATAAAGGCGATATGCGCGGTGAACGAGGTTCATGCACTCGAGTGCGTTTATGCGAATTTCGTCATCTCCCGCTTCGCGACGGCGGCGAAGCTCATTTTCGCTCTTTTCCACATATCCCGAAATACCGAGTCGCATGATCTCTTCCCACTCGAGAGGCGTGTGTCCCCAGTCAACCATGAATGAGCCTTTCTCGGCATTTTCGCGGTCAAGCTCGGCAAAATGGCGTTCTTCTTCCTCGGTGAGCACCTTTTCGGGAACACGTCCGACGAGGATGTCGTCGGGTGAGACGGGAGTCGCCACGATCTGCGCGAGGCGGTACATTCCGTTACCCGTGTAAAGCGGGCGTGGGAGATTTCTGTATGGGCGGGAAGCTTCGATGACGGCGCACATTCTGTCGTACATCGTGCTCTCTACCGGCTTGTTTCTGAGTGCCTCCACGGTCTCCGCCGTCATGCACTCACTCTTTCTTTTAAGTTCTGTGATATTCATACTTTTGCACCTTTCAGAGTATGATTTGATTTATTGTCGCAAAGGACGCGTGATGACGTCCGCTTATACATTATGAACATAT
The DNA here is from genome assembly GCA_964461155.1 of uncultured Ruminococcus sp. GTDB lineage: Bacteria > Bacillota > Clostridia > Oscillospirales > CAG-272 > RUG11130. The sequence goes on along the minus strand of CAYWTG010000035.1, from coordinate 10,095 downwards.
ACACCGTAGCTCCGAGCCATGCGAGCACTTCGGAGGCAAATATTCCGTTTTCAAAGCCCGTAAAGCCGATGGCAAGCGAGACTGCAACGCGCATGAAAAACTCGATAATTCCCGATATCATCGGGCTTACCGTGTCTCCGAGCCCTTGCAGAGCCGCCATGAACGCGTAGAGCAGATAGAGTATCGGCAGACACACACTCATCACGCTGAGATAGTTATATGCCGTGTCGGCCGCGGCGGCGACGAGCGCGGGGTCTTCTTCAGAGATGAACAACATCGTTATCGGGCGGCCGAAGACGAGCATCATAGCTCCGATGACGAGAGAGGTCACGATCGACAGGATGACGGCCGTCTTCATGCCGCGGCGTATTCTGTCAAACAGGCGCGCGCCGTAGTTTTGTCCGATATACGTCGTCACCGCGTATCCGTAGGATATCGCCGCGATGTCGAGTATGCCGAAGAGCTTGTTTGTCGCCGTAAAGCCTGCGATAAAGCTCATGGAGAATCCGTTTACGACGGACTGCACCGCGATACCGCCGACGCTGATTATGATATTCTTAACGGCCATCGGCAGACCCATTTTCATAAGCTCGCGCTCGAGTTCGCGGTCGCCCTTCAGCTGATCGCGCGAAAATCGAAGCGCGGGCGTTTTTGTTATTCGCCATGCACACACGACACCCGCAAGAAGCTGAGAGAATACCGTAGCTCCCGCCGCGCCCGCAACACCGAGCCCGAGCGGAAAGACCGTCACAAGATCGAGAACGACATTTGTCGCGGATGCCGCGAGCATCGCAACAAGGGGCGTCTTGCTGTCCCCGACCGCGCGGAGCACCGCCGAACAGCAGTTAAAGAACACGACAACGGGAAAACCGCCCATTATTATTCTCGAATAAAGCTCCGCCGTGCCCCAAAGCTCTTCCGGAACACGAAGTATCATAAGAAAAAGCGGGAGCGCGAGCTGTGCGAAGATCTCGCCGACTACGGCAATAACCGCCGAAAGCCTCACGCACTGCGCGACCGTGCGACGCACACCGTCGCCGTCACCCTCTCCGAACTTTTGCGCTATCTTAACGGAAAAGCCCTGCGTAAAGCCTTGCGCTATTCCGATAAACATCCAGTTGAGCCAGTCGACCGTTCCGAGCGCGGCGAGAGCCGACATTCCGACTCCGCGTCCGACGATCGCCGTGTCGACAACTATATACATCTGCTGAAACGCATTTCCTATCATCAGCGGGAGCGCGAAAAAGAGCATCAGCCGAAGCGGCTTGCCGCGCGTCATATTTACCGTTTTATTCATACTGTCAAATCCTTTCGGCTTCCATGCTTTTTAATATTTTCGCTTAGGTTCATTATAGCACGTCACGTCTCATTTTTCAAGGCATTTCGCCCTACTTTGACGGAAATATTATTCTCGCGTGAGACAGCGTGCGTTTTTCCTTGCATCCTCGGCTTTTCCGTGGTATAATTAATATATAATTTCCCAACGGAGTACCGAGTATGAACATTCTGCACTTGAAGTACGCAGTCGAAATATCGAAAACGAAGTCAATAAGCCGCGCGGCGCAGAATCTCTATATGGGTCAGCCGAATCTCAGCCGAGCGATAAAGGAGCTCGAGGAGAGCCTCGGCATCACGATCTTTCGCCGCACCTCAAAAGGGATCACCGTGACTCCCGAGGGCGAGGAATTTCTGCAATACGCAAAGCCGATCATATCACAGGTCGACGCTATCGAAGATCTTTACCGCAGGGGCAAAACGGGCAAGCAGTGCTTCTCTGTCTGCGCTCCCCGCACAACATACATATCCTACGCGTTTTCCGAGTTTGCAAAGCACATCAAAACGGACACCCCGGCCGACATCTTTTATAAAGAGACAAACTCCATGCGGACGATAAACAACGTCGTGCGCGAGGACTACAATCTCGGCATAATCCGTTATCAGTCGGCTTTTGAGAAATACTTTTCCACGATGTTCGACGAAAAGCATCTCGACTACGAGACGATAACCGAGTTTTCGTATGTGCTCCTGCTCTCGAAGCACCACCCGCTTGCGGACTGCGATAACATTTCTCCGAAAGACCTGTCGGATTATATAGAAGTCATCCACGGCGACCCATATGTCCCCTCCCTCCCTCTCATCGACGTAAAAAAAGCGGAGCTTTCGGAGTATGTCGACAAGAGAATATACGTTTTCGACCGCTCAAGCCAGTTTGAGATACTTTCGAGCGTGCCCGACACGTTCATGTGGGTCTCTCCGATTTCGGAAAAGCTGCTTTCCCTGTTCGAGCTCGTTCAAAAGCGCGTCAACACGAATAAAAAAGTGTACAAAGACGTTCTCATCCGCCGCCACGACTACAAGCTGACCGAGCTTGACCGCATCTTCATCGAAAAGCTCGGCGAGGCGAAGGAAAAGTTCATGAAATAGTGCTCTGCCGAAAGATTGACATTTCCGTCGGCGTGTGGTACAATAATAAAAAAGAAATATTAAAAGAGGCGTTTTTAAGTTACCCCTGCAGCTCTTTTGAGCGGTAACTCGGAAAACGTCTCTTTTTGAGGCGAAAGGAAGTAAAATGACAAAGGTAAAAGACGAAAACAGTGCGCGTCACATAACATTTTCCCTTATAAAATTCTGCCTGCCGCTTATAATGAGCGGAATACTTCAACAGCTCTACAGCTGGGCCGACGCGTTTATCGTCGGAAATGCCGAGGGCGACCTCGCTCTCGCGGCGATCGGTGCCACTTCATCGGTCATAAACCTTTTCGTGAATACCGTCACGGGATTCGCGCTCGGGCTGTCGGTTTTGTTCGCTCAAAGCTACGGCCGACGAGCTCTATCGGAGATCCCGAGACTTCTGTCGACGTTTATGATCTTTCTCGGCTCGATCTTCCTCGCGCTGTCCGTCGCGGGTGTGCTCCTTGCGACACCGTTTTTGAGTGCGCTGCAGACGCCGAGCGATATTTTCGACGCCGCTCTCGTTTACCTCCGCATAATCTTCGTCGGACTGCCGTTTTTGACGATCTACAACGTCATCTCCGCGGCACTTCGCGGTATCGGCGACAGCAAAACTCCGTTTTACGCTGTGCTTCTTTCGTCGGGTGTCAACATCGCGCTTGATATTTATTTCGTCGCCGTGCTCAAAACAGGCGTGCGCGGCGCGGCGATAGCCACGGTCATCTCGCAGGTGGCGATGGCTGTGTTCATCGTGATCTACTCGTTCGCAAAGCACAAGCTGCTCCGTCCCGAGCGCGGCGGGCACCTGTTTTATAAAAAATCATTTGCCGACGGATGTCGTTTCAGCCTGCCGCCGATGATCCAGTCAAGCGTCAGCTCGTTCGGCAACATAATTCTGCAAGGCTTCATGAACGGCTTCGGAAGCCCCACGGTCACCGCGATCACCACCGCATATAGGATAGACTCGATCATCATGATCCCGATAACGAATCTCGGCTCGGGAATTTCGACTCAGGTCGCGCAGAAATACGGCGCGGGCGAAAAACGGCGCGGTACACGCATATTCAAAATCGGCACGCTTCTCACCGCCGCAGTCTCGGTCATTTTGACCCTCGCCGTCATCCCGACCGGCGGATATCTCATCTCGCTGTTCGGCGCGGGAGAGACTGCCGTCAAGATCGGCGAGGCGTTTTTCCTGCGCATCGCGTGCTTTTATGTCGTCTTCGGCCTTTTCACCGCGATCCGAAGCTATCTTGAAGGTATCGGCGACGTGCTGTACTCGGGTCTTGCGGGTATCGCCTCACTCATCTCGAGGATCGTCGCGTCCTACGCGTGGAAAGGCATCTTCGGAAACATGGTCATCGCGTATGCCGAAATATTCTCGTGGATCTTCTTACTCCTCCTGTACATCTTCCGCCTTGTCGCGAAGCGTAAAGAAATGCGCGAATAAGCATGAAAAATCGGAGTTGACCGAAATCGGCACTCCGATTTTTGTTTTACCTCTTTGTCGCCGTCAGGAACATTCTCGGCATCTTCAAAAGAATCGAGCCATCCGAGCGGTTTGTAAAAGCTTTCTTTATTTCTTCGGACAGGTCGATTAGAAATTCTTCTTTTTCGCTGTCTTCCAAAAACTCAAGATAAGCCCGTAATCCGCTTCCCTTGTACCACGCAATCACGGCGTCGTGTGATGTGACCCGATGGTAATACGCGGTCTCCCAAAGAGTAACATCGCATCCGACATCTGTCAAAATATCGTAATACTCCTCTGACGAGAGATTATGGAATATATTTACCGATTTAAGCTTTTTCCATCTTTCGCCCTCGGCAAGAGCGTAAATCTTCTTGTAAAACTCCGCTTTTTGAACCAACGGCATTTGGACAGCTAAAACACCTCCGTCATTGAGCTTTTCAACGATCTTCGGCAAAAGCTTTGTATGCTCAGGTATCCAGTGCAAGCACGCATTTGAAAAAATCAAATCGAATTTTTCGAGATTTTCAAGTTCATCCGGAACAATGCATTTTTGAAAATCAAGACTCGGATACGTTTTTTGAGCCTTTTCAAGCATACTCTCCGACGAGTCGATGCCGAGTATCTTTGCGCTCGGAAAGCTCTGAGACAAGCAGTGTGTGCTGTTTCCGGGTCCGCAACCTATATCAAGAATACTTTTCGGAGATATCTCAACGCGTCCGATAAGATCAACAGACGGCTGTGTCCTCTCCTTTTCAAATTTTATATACTGCTCGGGATTCCATTCTGTCATAAGGCTCAGTCTCCCAAAAGATAATTCACCGCACGCTTATTGCGGCAAAGTGACGCTTGCGGCAAACGTCTCGCAGATTCCTCCGAGGAGCTCGCCTGTCATCGCGGCAACGGCGGAAGCGTGGCTCACGCCGAAGCTGCTGTTGTAAAGTCCGTACGACGCGGGATCGGCGACGGCCGCCTCAACCGGAACTACCTCGTAATGAAAGCGTCCCGTGCTGTCGGGATATCTGTGCACCCAGAGGGGCACGGTATCGACAGACGTTATGACGCAGTCGCCGTTCGAGTATTTTCTCACGGTAAGCTCGACGATAAGTCCGTTTTCGGTGTACGTACTGTTCATGGTGTCGCCCATGGTGAGTCTGTTCTGGTTCGAGATGAGGTTTCCGAGAGAGTAAAAGCAGAGCGTCTTGTGCGAGTCGTCACTCGAGGTGAGTATCTCGGCGTCCTGTATCACGTGCGGATGTCCGCCGATTATCACGTCGACGCCCATATCGCACAGACGCTGCGCTATCGCGCCCTGCGTGTCGTTGTGCGTGAGATGATACTCTTCGCCCCAGTGGATGAAGTAAATAATAATATCAGCACCTGCGGCGCGAAGCTCGGCTATGCGGCTTTCGGCGGATGTATAAAACTGCTCAAGCAGGCTGTGATTGAAAATATCGATGAGATTCTCGTCACCGTTTTGCAATGTGATACCGTTCAGCGTGCGCGGGTACGTTTTTCCGTACGCGAGGTCGTCGGTACTGTTGAGCATTCCGTATGTCACGTCGCCGACTTTCACGTTTTTATAAGTTTTCTCGCTCGTCGATGTGCGCGCGCCGATATAGTCAAGGCCGAGAGCACGGAACATCTCCTGTGTTCTGATAAGTCCCGTGTGCTGTGTGTCGTAGCAGTGATTGTTCGCGTAAAGCATCATGTCAAATCCCGCATCGACAAGTGCCGAAAGTCCGCTGTCCGGCGTGTTGAACACCGGATATCCCTGATACGAATATCCCGAGGTGTTGCCCGCGAGCGTCGTCTCGAAGTTCGCAATAGCATAATCCGCTCCCGACACGATATCTTTTATATACTTGTAGCACCCCGTAAAGTCGTACTCGTCGCTTGCGCTGTAATATGCCGCGTCAAGCTGAGGGGAGTGATACATCACGTCTCCCGTGACGAGAAGCGTCGTCTCCGTGTACGTCAGCTCTCCCGGCGCGTCGGACGAGCTGTCCGTATTCGTGCCGCTTACGCTTCCCGCCGAAACGGACGTGCCGGTTTCTGTCGGAATTTTATTCGGTGACGCGAAGTTGTCGCTGTTAAACGCCACCGCCCAGATCACGGAAAAAACGGCAGTTATCGCAAGCAGTCCGATTATCAACGCCGAGAACGGAAAACGCGCTTTTACTCGGCGATTTCGAGGTGTATATCTGTTATTGTTCATGATGCCTCCGTTAAGAGAAATGGTCAGCTTTATTATACCAAATCTCGCACGATAATGGAAGACGTTTTCGCCTTTTTTCGCGGAATTTATCTTCCGTCAAAATACACATAAACAAGCGTAAAATTTCTACACCGAAACTTTAATAAAACACATTGACGATATATGTCGTATGTGATAGAATATCATAAAATCATGACATCTTCGGAGGCTTTCAAAATGACCGACCATCGCACGAAAATAAGACGATATAACGTGTGCGTCATCGCACTTTCATGTGCGCTCGCCATTACCCTCGCGATGTGTCTGTTTTTCGCTTTAAACTATAACAAAACGCCGCACGCGGACAGCTTTGAAACATCGGACGCCACCCGGAACGAGGTCATAACGCCGCCGAACGAAGCTACTGCCTCCGACATCATCACTGACACGCAAGACACCGAGCCCGTCGAAACCGAAGCCGAAACGTCTGCCGACAAGCTTGAAGAGCTCATAAAGAAATACGGCATGACGGCAAGCTCCGCATTCGGCTTTCAGGCCGACAGCCTCTCCGAGCTTTTGCGCCTCGTAACCGATCCCGCCCGCCCGACGCGCGCGCATCTCGATGACGACGGAAACGCAAACGGAATCTACACACCCGCCGAGGTCGCCTTTGTTTATACCGATCTCGAGACGGGATACACCTTCGGCTACAACGCGGACAGCGTCATGTATTCCGCAAGCCTCATCAAAGCTCCCTACGTCTACGCCGTCCTGCGCGAGATCGACCGATTTGAGTATAACAAATTAAACTTCGCCGCAGACGGCTCGCCTCTTTACGACGAAAACGGAAAGCCTCTCTTCGAGGGCAAGCACCCGAACCTCGACGACGAAGGAAAGCTAATCTATCTCCCGGGTGAGGAAAAATACGATCTTTCCCGAACGTGGATCTACAACAGCGAGACGATGTACTCCTACGGCTCGGGTGTCATCCAGGACGAGGAGGACGGCTTTTCGCTCACATATGCCGAGCTTTTCACGTATACCTTAAAATACAGCGACAACGTGGCTTTCGCCGAGCTTCGGCGAACCTTCGGCTACGGCAGTCACAACGAAATGCTCAAAGAGCTGAATATCGCGGGAGCAAGCGCGGGATTCATGCAGCTGTCCGCAAACGACTGCGCCGTGTATCTTTCGGAAATATACAAGTACTTTAACACCGACAGCAAATACGCCGCACTCATGAAAGAAGCTATGCTGACTTCCGACTACCCCGTGATGATCCCGAACGCCGTCGCGCCGACCGTGTGCGCACACAAATACGGCTGGGATGTCGCGTCGTATCACGATATGGCTCTCGTTTACGACGAGCGGCCGTTCAGCCTCGTCATCATGACAGACCTTGACCGCGGACGCGTCGAGGATTATATGTTCATTCAAAATATCGCCCGTGCGGTGCTCGAGATGCACCGTGCATTCGGCTCGTCGGAGGTTTGATTTTTATGAAAAAGAGTAAGACAAAAACGATAGTCACCCGCGTCGCCGTGTGCGTCCTTACGTTTCTCCTCATTGTCGTCATGGGGCTCTACGGCGTTATGTGGATCCTCGTAAACGGCCCGTCGGAGCAGGCTCGTCGCCTGTTTGTAATATCAGTCGACGAAACCTCGGCCGGAGGCTTTCTCGCGAGACTTTACCTGAGCGAGGAGGAGATCGCCGAAATCAAAAACTCCGCAAGCGGCGAGATAAGCGATGACAAGACCGACACCTCGCTGATAAAGCTTCCCGATAACACCGATAATGCAGATGTCGGTGATGACGCGCCCGAAAACACGAACGCGCCCGAAAGCTCTCCCGTCTCGGGCACAAACGGTGACCTCACGTCGAGCGCGGACAACAAAAACGACCCGAGTAAATCCGAGCAAGACGGCATCGAGGTCGTCGACATAAACGGCGCGACATATAACGGCAAGCTTCTCATAATCAAAGACCCGCGCCGCGTGTTCGTCGGCATCCCAGACCGCTACGGCGAGGACGCGCACGGACTCACGGTCGCCGCAATGATCGACAAATACGACGCTGTTGCGGGCACGAACGCGGGCGGCTTTGTCGACCCGAACGGACAAGGCACAGGCGGCATTCCCGACGGAATAGTCATCTATGAGGGTGAGCTCAAATGGGGCTCCGAGGGCGCGTCGTACAGCCTCGCGGGAATCGACAAGAGCGGCATTCTGCACGTCGGAAGCATGACGGGCCGCGAAGCACTCGATCGCGGCATCATGTACGCCGCAAGCTACGGTCCCGCGCTTGTCATAAACGGTCAGCCCGCCGCAAATCGCCTCGGCGGAGGCCTTAACCCCCGCACGGCGATAGGTCAGCGCGAGGACGGCGCGATACTTCTTCTCGTAATAAACGGCCGCTCGGTCGACAGTCTCGGTGCAACACTCGACGACCTCGCATCGATCATGCTCGATTACGGTGCGGTCAACGCATCAAATCTTGACGGCGGCTCGTCGTCGCTTATGATAATGAACGGCGAGTACCTCACGTCAAGCGCATATATCTTCGGAGAAAGGGTCGTCGCCACGGCGATTTTGGTGAGAAAATGAAAGCATCAAGAACGCGAAAAACAAGATTTTGGACAGTGTACGCGATAGCGGCCGCCGCGCTCGTCGTGCTTGCAGCTGTCGCGCTCGTAGTTTTTTACGACTTCATCGACGCTTTCGACGAGTCACAGCCGCAAAGCCCTGCCGAGGCGGCGATGAAATACGCGAAAGAGATAACGGCGGATGAGCTTCGCGCACTGCTTGAGGACTCAAGCGAGAATATTTCTTGGCACAGCATGGACTCAAAGGAAAAGTTCATCTCGGAACGCGTCGACGCGCTCGACGACGACGGAATGTTCTGCCGCCGCGCGGGCGGTGACGACGAGCACCCGATATACTCTCTGATCTCGGCAGGTCACGAGATATGCCGCATCGAGCTTGAGAGCGTCCCGACGGGACGTTACGGTTTCGACTGTTGGCGCGTCAAAAATACGAGCGCGTGCTTTGACACTCTGAAGCGTTACGAGATCGCAGTCCCCGTCGGCAGCACTGTGACGATCGATGACGGCACGGTGCCCCTCGGTGATCCCGAAAAAAGCGATTTTCCGTTCGACTTCGCCCCGTCTGACCGAGGTGCGCCCGATTATGTGACATACACGACCGACCTGCGCGACACCATTCCGAGCGTCCGTGCTGAGTATAACGGCATCGAGCTGACGCTTGAGCTTTCCGAAGTGCGCTTTACGGCAATGTACCCGAATGAACTTATTTATTCGGCTGAAATACGCGTGCCTCACGGAAGCTCCGTTACTGTCGGAAGCTATGATATCACAAACACCGTCGAGCACGCCACAGAGCCCGCATTCGCCGCCGACATAGTGGGCGGTGTCAATGCACCGCAGTATGACGTATACACGCTTAACGGGCTTTACGCACCGCTTGAGGGCATCTCGATAACTCTCGACGGTCGAGAGCTTGACTTTGACGTCACGACCGACGGCAACTCCGAGCATATCGACTGCAAAATGCGCGTCGAGGGCGCACAAAGCCTCAACGCGTTCGCCGAAGAATTTACGCGAGCGTACTTCCACTACACGTCGAGCGGATATCGAAATATCGATGAAAATCTCGCGGCGGTGTTAAAATACGTTCAAACTTCGTCCGAGCTGTACGCGAAGATCCGCGACTCGAAGATCGGCTACGACTTCGTGACACCTGTGACAAGTCAGGTATACAATGTTCTCGAGATCACGGAAAGCTACCGCCTCGACGACGCCTCGTATGTTACGGTGCTTGCATTTGACATCGATCACAAGATATACAGCGAAAGCCGAAGCTACGCCGGCGAGCTGATATTGCACATAGACCGGTCTGGCGACGGATATACCGTTTTAAATATGACGATCGAAAACAAGTAAAAAAAGAAGCGATCGGCACAT
>CAYWTG010000034.1:0-11025 GCA_964461155.1 uncultured Ruminococcus sp. | reverse complement strand
AGCGAAGTCCGCCCATGTCGCGCACAAGTCCGTCACCGGGGCGCAGGTGAAGATGATATGTGTTTGAAAGCATGACCTGGCAGTTGATCTCGCGCAGGTCTTCGGAAGAAAGGCCGCCCTTGATCGCGCCGCAGGTCGCGACGTTCATGAACACGGGGGTCTGTATCGTGCCGTGCGGCGTTTCGAGCTCGCCGCGACGCGCGTTGCATTTTTCGTCTGTTGTCTTCAGCTTAAACATTTATTTTTCTCCGTTCAGCCGCGAAGGTGCGGCGAAGTTAATTTTGAAGTAGATTTGGATGTGACCTTGCGTCAGGTGAGTCTCGCGAACTGCCTGTCTATCGACGACCGCTTGACCTCAAAGGCCACGGGGCGTCCGTGCGGGCAGGTGCGAATGACGCTCTCTCCCGCTTTCGGCTTTATAAACAGCCTGTCGCAGATCCAGCGTATGTGCGCCATGTCGTATATTCTGCCGCCCTTGATCGCGGCCTTGCAGGCGGACTGGAACAGCCGAGCGGAGAAGAACTCCTCTGCGGCGGCATCCGCTCCCGCGCCGATATCCGAAAGTCGCGAGGCGAGCGTGCGGAACAGCTCTGTTGCCTCGTCGGGCGTGAGTATCTCGGGAAGCGCGGTTATTACGGCTTTCATGCGATTTCCGTTTTGCTCGAGCGTGAAATCAAACCCGATGGAGCGGACATTTTCTTCGTACTCTCTGAGCGCGTCCGCCTCGATCTCGAGCATCGGCACAGTTATCGGTACTAAAAGAAGCTGACTTCCGCGTTGCTGTTTTTTCATCGAGCGCACAAGCTCATCGAAGATTATCCTCTCATGTGCGGCGTGCTTGTCGACGAACACGAGTCTGTCTTCAAGCTGAACGATGACATAGCAGTTGTACGCCTCGCCGAGGATTATGTACTCGGGCACTTCTTCGGCCTCGTCGGGTGAAGCGCACTCGTCACGCGAATTGAGCGGCACGTTTGTCGGTTCATTTGTCGCCACGTTTGTCGGCACGTTTGTAGTTTTATCGAGCGGCTTTGCATCGCGCGATTCGTTCGGCTTTGCGCGTTCGAGCTGCGCATTTTGAGCCGATACGCTACGCGCATCTTCGTCTGCTCGCTCGCTCGCTATACTGCCGGTGCCATTACTCAAAACGCTGCCCGGAACGCGGCCGTTCGTTTCAGCGACGGTATTTTCTCCCGCGTCGGTGCTCACTTTTGCGGTCATGCTTTCTCTCGCGGCAACGGGCGCATTCCCACGGCTTTCACCGTCCGCGACGCGGCGTGTGTCGAACGCATCTCTCGGCGTCACATCGATCTTCGTCTGCTCGCCTTTCGGTATCCGAGTGTCGGCGGGGACAAATGCTCCGAGCAGTCGCCGCGCCTCCGCTCCGTCGATCCAGAAGCTGTCTTTCTTCGTCTGTCGCGTCGAGTCCGCGTCGGCAGTCGTGCTCGCCTTGAAATTATCTCCGAAGGTGCGAGCCGCTCCGTGTGCATTTTCGCTCGCGGCGCGTGCCGTTCCGACTGCGGTATTGTACGTCGGTGTGCTCTCTGTGCTTCGCGGCTTTTCGCGAGTGAGAACGAGCTCCGGACGGACGACCTCCGACTCGAGTGCGTTCAAAACGGCGTAGTACACCGCCTCGAAGATGACCCTCTCGTTCGTGAACTTGACCTCAAGCTTTGCGGGGTGGACGTTCACGTCGACCGTTGTGGGATTTATATCGATATTGAGCACGCAAAACGGGAATTTGTCCTGCGGGATTCGTGTGCGGTACGCCTGCTCGACGGCGGCTATGGCGGTCTTACTCTTGACGTATCTGCCGTTTATGAAGAAGTTCTCCATATTGCGGTTTGACTTTATGAAATCCGGCTCGGAAACAAATCCCGTGACCGAGATCCCGTCCGCCTCGCGCGCGACCTTGACGGTGCGCTTTGCAGTGTCCTTGCCGAAGACGGCGTATATCGCGGAATAAAGCTCGCCGTCGCCGCAGGTGGTGAATTTCATCTCGCCGTCGCAGATGTATTTGATCGAAATATCCGGGCGGGAGAGCGCGATCTTCTCGACGACGTTGCCGACCGCGACCGCCTCCGTTGTATCTTTTTTGAGGAATTTTCGTCTTGCGGGAACGTTGAAGAACAGGTCCTCGACCACGACGGTGGTTCCGTCGGCGCAACCGGTCTCGGTGATGTCGAGCACCTCGCCGCCCTCTGCCGTGAGTATCGCGCCGAGGCTTTCGGAGTGCGGTTTTGAGAATATTCTGAGTCGCGAAACAGACGCTATCGCCGCTAAAGCCTCACCTCTGAAGCCGAGGGAGGATATATGCGTGAGATCGTCCGCTTCGTGTATTTTACTCGTCGCGTGGCGGAGGATGGCGACGGGCAGGTCGTCCGCGTCCATTCCGCATCCGTTGTCGGACACGCGAATAAAAGCGACGCCGCCGCGCTGGATCTCCACGGTGATCGTATCCGCGCCCGCGTCTATTGCGTTTTCAAGCAGCTCCTTTACGACGGATGACGGTCTGTCGACCACCTCGCCCGCGGCGATGAGGTTCGCCACATCGAAGCCGAGCACATTTATTCTGCCCACGTCACGCCTCCTTTCGCGCATTCTTTATTCAAGCTCTTTTTTCCATTTGAAGATAAGGTTCATCGCCTCGATTGGCGTCAGCGTATTTATATCCGTTGCACGGATCTCGTCTGCCACGCCGTCGCTGACTCCCGCGAGCATACTGATCGTTCCGTCGCCGACGGGTGCGTCGTGATGCACTTCGGATTTTTTCGGCGCGTGAGACTCAAGCTCTGCGAGCACCTCTTTGGCGCGGCGCGTGACCTCTCTCGGGACGCCCGCAAGGCGCGCGACCTCGATGCCGTAGCTGTCATCGGTGGGGCCTTTGACTATCTTGCGTAAAAACGTAACGCTCTCGCCGCGTTTTTTCGCGGCTATATTGTAGTTGACCGCGCCCTCGAGCTTTTCCTCGAGGTCTGTCAGCTCGTGATAATGCGTTGCGAACATGGTCTTCGCGCCGAGGCGGCGGCTTGCGGTATATTCGGCGACCGCGCGGGCAATGCTCATGCCGTCGTAGGTACTCGTGCCGCGGCCGATCTCGTCGTAGATGATGAAGCTTCGGCGCGTGGCGTTATTTAAGATGTACGCGACCTCTTTCATCTCGAGCATGAAGGTCGACTGGCCTGACGCGAGGTCGTCCGACGCGCCGACGCGCGTAAAGAGCTTATCGACGACGCCGATACGCGCGGAGGACGCGGGCACGAACGAGCCGATCTGAGCCATGAGGATAATGAGCGCGGTCTGGCGCATATATGTTGATTTACCCGCCATATTCGGGCCCGTGATGAGCGCAAGGCGGTTGTCTGTCGTATTTAGGTATGCGTCGTTCGGTACAAAATAGGTATCGCGGACGAATCTCTCGACGACGGGGTGGCGTCCGTCGCGAATATCGACGACGTCGCTCTCGTCTACCTCGGGGCAAACGTAATTATTTTGTGCGGCGCACTCGGCAAACGAGACGAACACGTCAAGTCTCGCCAGGGCGTCCGCGGAGGCGCGGATCCTCGTTTCGGCGGCGGCGACGACGTCGCGAACACCGCAAAAGAGCTCATATTCGAGTGCGCAAAGCTTATCGGACGCGCCGAGTATCGTGGACTCGGTCTCCTTGAGCTCATCGGTGATGTAGCGTTCTTTATCTGAGAGCGTCTGCTTGCGGACATAGTTTTCGGGGATCTGATCCTTTGCCCAGCGGGGGGCTTCTATATAGTAGCCGAAGACGCGGTTATAGCCGATTTTGAGGGCTTTGAGTCCTGTTTTTTCTTTTTCCTCGGCCTCTACTTTTTTGATCCACTCCTTGCCGTTCTCCATGATATAGCGGAGTCGGTCGACCTCGTCGTTATAGCCGTCGCGGATCATTCCGCCCTCGCGGAGCTGGAACGGCGGGGTATCGATGAGCGCGTCGTCGATGCATTTGAACACGTCGTCGAGCGTATCGAGGCTGTCGCGGATCGTGGCGAGCTCTCCGCTCTCGATGCCCTCGAGCATCTCGCGGACTTCGGGTAGGCGGCGGAGCGTTTCGGCGATGGCGCGGAGGTCTTTACCGGTGGCCGTGCCGTAGGTGACCTTGGTGATGAGGCGTTCGAGGTCGAGCACTCCCGCGAGCAGGGCGCGAATTTCCTCGCGAAGCATAAATCCGTCGCATAGGTGAGCGACCGCCTGCTGACGCGCGCGGATGGCGGGCACGGAGGTGAGCGGGTGCTCTATATATTTTTTGAGGAGTCTCGCACCCATTGCGGTGCCTGTTCTGTCGAGGACCCAAAGGAGCGAGCCTTTCTTTTCCTTTGTAAGCATAGTCTCGCACAGCTCCAAATTTCGCCGTGTCGAGATATCGAGCTCGAGATATTCCGAGCAGTCGTAGGTGGAAAGCGTGCGGATGTAGGATATGTCCTTCATCTGCGTTTCTTCTATGTATTTTAAAGCCGCGCCTGCGGCGATGAGGGCGTTTCTGGGTGTGCCGTCGAGAGCCGACTCGACGAAGCGATGTGCGCATCTCTCGAGGGTATCGCTCTCGCCGAAATAGCGAGTTGCGCCGTCGGTGAGGAGGGCGGAGGTACGCTCGCTTACAAACTCCGCGCTGTGGGGGAATTCTTTGATGGGGAAGTTCGTGATTATCTCGCGCGGGGCGTATGTTGCGATCTCGGCGGTGATCTTATCGTCCGCGCCGTTCGCGTCGATCGCGGTGGCGCAGATATATGCGGTGGAGATATCGGCAAAGCAGATACCGACGCCTGAGCGGTCGGAATAGACCGTGCACAGGTAGTTGTTTTTATCGTCGTCGAGGAGCTCGGACTCTATTACGGTTCCGGGCGTTATTACGCGGACGACCTCGCGTTTTACAAGGGTCTTTGTTTTTGAGGGGTCTTCGGTCTGCTCACAGATGGCGACTTTGTAGCCTTTTTCGATGAGTTTTCCGATATACGGCTCGCACGAATGGAACGGAACGCCGCACATAGGTGCGCGCTGCTCCTCGCCGCAGTCACGCCCCGTGAGGGTAAGGTCAAGCTCACGCGAAGCGAGCTGTGCATCCTCGAAGAACATTTCGTAAAAATCGCCAAGGCGATAAAAAAGGATATAATCGGGATACTGATCCTTGATTTCGAAATACTGCTTCATCATGGGCGAGAGAGCCATAACAAAAACCATCCGTTTCTTTAAGTTTTCGCGCGGGGAGGGGGGAGTTTCGCACTCTGCGGAGCGCGACCAAAGGCTCTGCCTTTGGAAACCGCAATTTTTCGAGAAAAATTGAGTAAAGCTTTGTGAAAAAAGAGGGGTGACGTTTTTTGGGGGCTGAGCTCGGTTTGGAGTGGAGCTGTGGAGCTGACTCGATGGGCTCTGCGCTTTGAGAAGATGCGGTGGGGGCTCTGCCCCATACCCTGCCGCTTTTTTGAAAAAAGGTGGGCGAAAAACTTTGTAAAAGAAGCTTTTACGTTTTCGGGATGCAACTTATGTGCCGATATGGGAAGTTTCGGCTGATCTTCTCCTGAGCTTTATTCTTGCTTCACGTTTTGCCGTGACCGCCGCTCGTGCGGCGGGTCACGGTGCGGTCTTGCAGCTTAGTGACAGCCGCCGCAGCTGGAGCAATCGTGTGTGCAGGGGTGCTTACCTGTGATGGCGAACTCGAGCTCGCCCATGACCTCGCTGTAGAGGGCATCGAACTCTGCCTTAGCTTCTGTGTATCCGGTATAGACCGCGTGGTGAGTGATCGTCTCGTAAAGCTCGTTTGCGCGTGCGGTGATGCTCTCGCGGACGCTCTCGTCGTTATCGGTCGCGCTCATGAGGAGCTCCTGCTGAACATTGTACTCGCCGATGAGGCCCATGAGCTCCTCGCTTCTCTCGTACTCCTCAAGAGCCGCGTTGAGCTTTGCTGTTACGGGGTCGTTCTTGATAAGCTCGCCCAGTGCGTGAGCGGCATTTGTGATCATCTCTGTCATTTTTATTGTTTCCTTTCTTTTGTTGACATTATTTATGTGACGGCGTCTCAGACGAGACGTCCCTCAAGCGTGTAAGCATTCGCCGCCGTGATCTCGACGGTGACGAATTTTCCGACGAGCGACTTGTCGCCCGCGAAGTGAATGGGTCTCGGCGGGTCTCCGCGACCGGTGAGCATCGAGCTGTCGGAGCGGCTGACCTCATCCGCGAGAACTCTGATCTTTCTTCCGACAAATCGCGCGCTTCTGCGTGCTGAGATCTCGTCCTGGAGAGCATTCAGTCTGCGGAGTCTTTCGGACGCCACGTCGGGCGGCACGGCACCGTCCATTTCCGCGGCGGGAGTTCCGCGTCTGGGGGAATATATGAAAGAATAGATAGCGTCGTACTCTGCAAAGCGGAGCATATCGAGTGTTTTCTCGAAATCCTCGTCGCTCTCGCCGGGGAAGCCGACGATGATATCGCTGGTGAGGCTGATATCGGGGACGCTTTCTTTGAGCTCGGTTATGATCTTTTTGTAATGATCGGAGGTATAGTGGCGGTTCATGCTTTTGAGGATCGGGTCACTTCCGGACTGCACGGGCAGGTGGAATCTGCGGAAGATCTTCTCCTCGGAGGCAACGGTATCGATAAGCTCGCGCGAGACGTCTTTCGGGTGGCTTGTCATAAATCCGACGCGGAAGTCTCCCTCGACGGCGCAGACGTCTCGGAGCACCGATGCGAAATCGGTTTTATCGTCGAGCGTTTTGCCGTATGAGTTGACGTTCTGTCCGAGCAGGGTGATCTCGCGTGCGCCGTCCTTTACGAGACGCTCGGCCTCTGCGATGATGTCCTCGGGTCGGCGACTCCTCTCTCGTCCGCGCACGTAGGGCACGATACAGTATGAGCAGAAATTGTTGCAACCATACATAACGGACAGCCACGCTGAGTGGCGAGAAGCGGAGACGGACGGAAGCTCTTCGGCGATCTTATACTCGTCGCTGATGACGAAGCTTCGTTTTTTCTCGGTGATATATTTTCTCACGAGCGAGGGGAGCAGGTGCACAGCCCCCGTATCGAACGTGAAGCTGACATAAGGGTAGCTCATTTTGAGCTTCTCCGCGCGGTGAGGCTGAGTCACCATGCAGCCGCCGACGCCGATGACGGTATCGGGGTGAGCTTCTTTTATGTGTTTATACTCGCCGATGAACGACAGGGCGCGCACCTCTGCGTGCTCGCGCACGGCGCAGGTATTCACGAGTATCAGTCTCGCCTCGTCGGGTGTATCGACGGCGCGGTATCCCATAAGAGAGCAAAGACCCGCGAGCCTTTCGCTGTCGGCCTCGTTCTGCTGGCAGCCGAGGGTAAGTATATAATATCCGGGAGCGTTGTCACCCGTGCGGCCGCACTCGGCGAGATCTTTTGCGATCTCTCGAGCGATATCGAGCTGTGCGGCGACCTCCTTCGGGTCGGTGTGTCTGTTATCGTTTTGCAAATCAATTCTCCAATCAGCCGACGGGCGGCGTGTGAATCAAGGTAGATAAGATATTGTCGTGCAGCGTGTCATCGAGCAAGGCGACGCACGGTGTAGTTTTCGGCAGCGAGTTCAAAATCGTCGTCTTCGATGCCGTCGGTCAGCACGATCTCGCCATCCTTCGTGATGAGCACTGCCTCAAAATCGAAGCTCGAATTTTCGTAAAGCTCGGACGTGCCTTTCTCGCCCATGACAAACAGCGCGGTAGAGATCGCATCGGACATCGCGCCGTTTTCGCACTTCACGGCGACGCTCAAAAGCTCCGACTCCGACGGATAACCCGTGTTCGGGTCGAGAATGTGGTGATAGATCAGTCCGTCTTCTTCAAAGAATCGCTCATAGCTTCCCGAGACCGAGGTAAAGCCGCTGTTTATATTCAGGTAGCAGGCGACCTTTGAGGTGTCGTTCGGGTCGCAGATGCCGACGCGGAAGTCTTCTCCGTTCGGTTTTTCGCCGAACACGCCGATATTTCCGCCCATCGAGACGAGGCCGTACTCGACTCCGCTTCCCGAAAGATATTCGACGAGCTTCTGCGCGGCGTAGCCTTTCGCGATGCCGCCGAGGTCGACCGTGCACTCGTCGTCCGCGAGTGATATCTCCGAGTCCGAAAACTCGAGCGCGTCGCACGAAATGTGCTCGAGCGCGTCATTTATGCCGGCAGGGCTCGGTACGGGGCCACCACCCGTCACGTTCCAAAGGAGCGAGAGCGCGCCGATCGTGCATCTGTACGCGCCGTCCGTCTCGCGCGAGATCTTATCGGCCGTAGAGATGACCGAGTAAAGCTCGCCCTCGTCGGCCGACACATCCGCGCCGCCGTTGTTGAAGTCATAAAGGCGAGAGCTTTCGTCGTGCGCCGACATGAGCGACTCGAGATCGGAGACGATATCGGAGCACTTGTCGCACAGCTTGTCGAAATCGGCATTTTTGCCGTCAGACGATACGCGAAGCGTGACATAGGTGTCCATCGCATAAAAGGTGTACTCGTCATACTCGGCAGATTTCCCGCACGACGTGACCGAGCAGATCAAAACGGCAAGAGTCACGACGGCGGCCAAAGCTTTTTTCATCATAAAAACGATCCTCCACATAAAAGCCTACACGGCCTTTTTTATATATCGCGATAACGAAGGATAAACGTAATTAAGCAAAAGTCCCGACAGAGTACCGCACACGGCACCTGAGAGCGTCAGCACGGGCAGATATGCGATAACGCCGACAGTATCGGCAAGGAGCGCGGCGGCGACGAGCTGACCCGCGTTATGAAAGAAAGCGGACAGGACGGAAAGTCCGACAAAGCTGACGCGTCGCGGATGCACGCGATGCGCTACGAAGAGAAAGAAATACGAGAAAAGTCCGCCGCAAAGCGACATCGCAAGAGAGACGGGAGTGCCGAAAAGGAGCGCGAAGGTAAATATTCTGACAAGCGACACCGCAAGAGCGCACGACGGGGATATCGCAAAAGCGAGAGTCACCGCGATATTCGCAAAGCCCGGTTTTACTCCGGGGAGAGGCACAAATGACGGTAAAAGGTGTTCGACATACGAGATCATAAGCGCGGCGGCGGCCGTCATCGCGCACGCGCAAAGTCGGCGAACGTGCCGTTTATCCGATGATAAAATCCGCATCCGCGACCTCCTCACTGCGTGCGACGTCGACCTTGATCGACACACGCGCGGGCACGCAAATGACAGCACGCGTGCCGTTTGAGATGTGTCCGCTTCGCACGCAGATGCCGTCCGGGCAGTCCGAGTGCTCGACGAAGACCTCGCCGTTTTCGATTTTTACCGTAAGTGATATGCCGCATGAGGATAGCTCGATCATACGAGGCTCGTCGAGAGCGTATCGCGACTCGCCGTCGGGAGTTTTTATAACGACCTCAGGCGCACCCGAAGCGTCACGAGAAGCGAAAGCGTCAACGGCATACGCCGAAAACAAGATCGCAGCGGAAAGAAGCAAAGTGACGGCGTACACGGCAATATCGCCGATGCAAAACCGAGTTTTCAAAAACTCCATAAACGCCTCCGCCCGCCGCACCGCAATGACGGCACAGCTACCTCATTATATTATAATATTATAGCATGAAGTATCGGCTAAAGTCAACATTAATTTATAACTCACCTGTGCGAGGGGGCGAAAGAGAGAATTTACCTCGTATTTATCTTTTGCCCCGCTTGACAAAGCTTTTCCGCAGGAGTATAATAATGTTAGCTATGAGGGAGTAGCAAGCGTCGAAAGGCGCAGCAAGTCGTCATCCCGACCCGCGCGGTCCGGCTTTGCTTTAATTTGCGAGACTCATGCAGGCTGTGCTTTCGGCCGTGCATGGACTCTCTCCCCGATATCCGAGTACGGCTTGTCGCACCTCGGATTTTTTGTTTTTCGGAGGGATCAAGTTATGATCGCAAATCTTCTTTTGTTCGCCGTCGGGCTCGTGCTGCTCATCAAGGGCGGCGATTTCTTCGTGGACGGCGCGACGGGTGTCGCACGACGTTTTCATCTGCCCGACGTCATCGTAGGCGCGACGGTCGTATCGATCGGAACGACTCTGCCCGAAGTCATGGTGTCGACTACGGGTGCACTTCAAGGGCAAGGCGCGATGGCATACGGAAACGCCATCGGCTCGATCATCTGCAACACCGCGCTCATCGCCGCCGTCTCGGTTGCCGTAAGACCGGGATGCGTCGACACGAAAACGATGAAAATGCCGGTAATATTCTTTTTCGCCTCGGCGGCACTGTACGCTTTCGCGGCGTATGTCATGGGTGAATTTCCTCGCGTGCTCGGCTTTGCGCTCCTCGCGATATTTGTACTGTATATTGTCGTGAATGTCCGCCACGGATTAAAAAATCCGGTGTCGGCGGAGCACGAAAAAGAGGAAAAGTCGCGCCCGCTTTATCTTGAGCTCATATTCCTCATCGCGGGTGCGGCGGTGATCGCGCTCGGCGCGGATCTGCTCGTCGACAACGGCACGGCGATAGCGCAAAGACTCGGCGTTCCCGAGACTGTGATCGCGCTCACGGTCGTCGCTCTCGGAACCTCCCTGCCGGAGCTCATCACAACGATAACATCGCTGAAAAAGGGGCACGCCTCGCTCGGCATCGGAAACGTCATCGGCGCGAACGTGTTAAATCTCGTGCTCGTGTCGGGAGTCTCGGTCGCGCTTGCGCCGTTTGAAGTGCCCGTGGGCAAGATGATCGGCACCCACAACGCCTCGCTCGTGCTCGACATCCCGCTGATGCTCGACGTAATGCTGATACTGTGCGTCCCCGCGCTCGCAAGAAAAAAGCTCTCCCGCCCGCAAGGCATCGCCCTGCTGATGATCTACGCCGCATTCTGCATCTTGCAATTTCTGCTGTGATGCGAGACAAGTTGCGCACGGAGAGCTTGAAAGCGGCTTTTCAAAGTCATCGTATCGTCAAAAAGCAGCGAAGAGAAAAAAACAAGCCCCAAGAACCTATCGTTCTTGGGGCTTTTAAGGCGCCACCCGGAATCGGACCGGGGATAAAGGTTTTGCAGACCTCTGCCTTACC
>CAYWTG010000033.1:10746-11035 GCA_964461155.1 uncultured Ruminococcus sp. | reverse complement strand
GATCGGTGATGAGAATATCGCCGCTCTCGACGAGTGTCAGAGCTGCCGCGCAGGTGATCGGCTTCGAGCACGACCACATATTGTACGTCTCGCTGCCGTTCATGCGGCGTCCCTCTTCGATATCGGCAAAGCCTGAGAGGTGTCGGTATATAACTTTTCCGTCTTTCATGATCACGCAGTCGTTGCCGGGTATGCGCCATGCGGTGAGACGATCCAAAAATGCGTCAAGTCTTGTAAAATCCATGTGTCGGACCTCGCTTTTTACAATATTATATCTATAGTGTACCGC
>CAYWTG010000033.1:0-10736 GCA_964461155.1 uncultured Ruminococcus sp. | reverse complement strand
GAAAATGGGGGTGCATACGGGATAAAATGCTCAAATATGATTGACATACGGGCGAAAATATGCTACCATATGTATAGATTCATAAATTCGCACAAAAAAGAAAGGAAAAAGCGAAAATGAAAAATTTCAAGAGGATCATCAGCGTTATTCTCGCGCTTATGATGCTTGTATCGGCCGCTGTTGTCGTAAACGCAGCAGACGACGACTGGCCGTACAAGGATGTCGGCAAGAAAAAGTGGTTCTACACGGCCATCAAGTATTCTGTCGACAACGGACTTATGAACGGTACGTCTAAGACAAAGTTCAGCCCCAACGATCCCATGACGCGCGCCATGTTCGTCACGGTTCTCGGTCGTCTTTGCGGAGCCGAGGAGATCATGGAAAACACTTTCTCCGACGTAAAGATGAACCAGTACTATGCCGGATACGTCGGCTGGGCGGTAAAGATAGGCGTCGTTTCGGGTTACCCGGACGGCACATTTAAGCCCGATGCAAACGTAAACCGTCAGGAAGCTGCCGCAATGCTTTCGCGTTACATCGAGCATGAGGGACTTCTTCTCGACTTCGTCGATGAGCTCCCCGGTAAGTACGCCGACGACGCGAAGTTCCAGAAATGGACTCGCGAGTTCATCGAAGAGCTCAGCTTCTACGGCATCTTCGAGGGCGACGAGAACGGCAAGTTCGCACCGAAGGACAACCTCACGAGAGCGCAGGGCGCGACACTGTTCATGCGTCTGCACGAGATGTTCGGTAATGCAAAGAGCGCGAGCGAGATCGTTTCGGCTTATGACCTTATCAACACCCCCGAGAGTTTCATCAGTAACTTTGACTCCGTGCTCGACGAGTCCGGCGAATATCCTGTGCTGAAGCTCACACCTCACTCGTACTTCAACGCTCCCTGGTATATCGGAATGGACGTTCTCAAGACCGACATCACGACAGGTGCTCTTGAGTATGTCAAGATCGCGTACAAGGGCGACTCCACGGCAGATCCTTATATGACAGTTAAGACTCCCGTCTTCGAGAGCGAGCAGGTAAAGCCTGTCGCGACCGGCGAGGAGAACGGCTATAAGACCGCGGTATTCAGACTCGGCGACCTTATCCGCGAGCATCGCGAGAACTACTTCAACGCCGAGATCCCCTACAAGGGCACGGACAAGCTCGTACTCAACGAGCTCAACATCCGTTCGCTCTACAACACTCATTTGAACGTCCTCTTCTATCCTTACGATAAGAATGTGACCTCGGCCGAGCTTCTTTATGTAAGCTACTTTGCGACCGAGAGCGAAGCTGAGGCTTTCACTGCCGCTTCTGCAGCAGATTACATCAAGGGTGGCACGGATGAGTATCCGAAGGCCGACATCCGCGAAAACGGAGAGGCGGCTCAGAAGGAGTACACAGACAAGCTCTACGAGCGCGCAGAAGAGATCCGCGAGAGCGAGAGCGCGGTAAAGCCGAGCGACATCAAGGGCACCGTATACTACATTTCCTCAGTAAACGGAAACGACAAGAACGACGGCCTGACACCCGAGACAGCATTTGCATCCTCACTTGCACTCTACAACATCAAGGCAGGCGGTCTCGTTGTAGAGGATAAGGTCAAGAGCGGAGACGGCGTGTTCGTCGAGCGCGGAAGTGTTCTTTATCCTCAGAAGAAGCTCTACACAAGATGGTCGGGCGATAAGATCATGCCGCTTCCGGCAGGTGTGACCGTCGGAGCATACGGCGAGGGCGAAAAGCCGATCTTCACGACCGCCGTTGACATCGAGGGTAAGACCAAGTGGCTCGCTACCGAGTACGAAAACGTATGGAAGCTTGACTTTGACTTCTACTGCGACAAGGCCGACGCTGCGGCATATTATGATGTCGGAAGCATCGCCGTATATGACAAGAGCGGCAACGTAGGCTTCGGTGTTAAGATTCTTCCCACTATTCCGAAAGACCCCTATGCCGAGGGCTCGATGACAGAGGGACTCGGACTTGTTTCAAACGGCTTTGAGACGTTTGTAAACGAGGAGCTTCCCGTTAAAGACCCGTCAGTCGTAAAGCACAATCTCGAGTACTTTATGGACTACGCCGCAGGCGCACTTTATATGTACTGTGACAAGGGCAACCCCGGTGAGTACTACGACAAGATCATCGCCGCACGTCGCGGTTCAGCATTCACCGTAAGCGGTGTTGATATCACGATCGACAACATTTCCATGGCACACTGCGGCAGCATGGGTGTTGACATCGGAGATGCAAAGAACTTTAAAGTTACAAACTGCACCATCGAATGGATCGGCGGATGCCTCCAGGGCGGCGGCGGAGACGACAAGGTCAGATACGGTAACGGCTTCCAGAACTGGCAGAACTGCGACGGTATCTACATCGAGAACACGTTCTTCGATCAGATCTACGACGGCGCGTGCAGCACTCAGGTTGCATGGCCCGATGATAAGATCAGCGTAGTTAACGATTTCCACGTAACGGACTGCGTATTTATCGACTCCAACTCGCAGATCGAGATCTGGAACCTTGCGGAGAACGAAGTCACCGCAAACACCACCATCACCGGATGCTACTTCCTCAATGAGCCCATGGAGGATCGCTTCGGAGCGCAGAGAGTAGCCGCAGACGGCACCGACATGGAATATGCGGGTGCTTGTATGTTCTACTTCTCACCTCTCGATCCCATCACATACGACAACTGCCTCATCGAGAACAATGTATACATCTCTTACGACAGTAAGGTATACGAGGGACGTCAGTTCCTCTATCGCGGAAACGATAACGGTATCGTAACGAAGAACAACATCTTCTTCGGCGGTAAGGAGGGAACATCCGACGTTCTCGCATCTCTCCCGAGCGTTGACCTTCGCTGCTACTTCGTCGGCGTAAACGAATGGGACATCCGTCACAATCGTGATTACTACGACAATGAGTTCATCAGCAAGTGGACAGGCCTCGGTTGTGACCGCGGAAGTATCTTCTACGTAGTAAAGTAAATATCGAAAAATCCGAGAGTGCCGACGGCTCTCTCGGATTTTTTTCGTGCTAAGACAGGCCGAAAGTGAAATGGGTTTTGTGTGGTTTGCAACTGTTGAATATCCTATTGACATTCATATAGCGGTACTGTATAATTAATGTGACATGGTCACTTTTCGACCACAAATCTTTTCTGAATCAATAAGGAGAAAAAAATGAAGAAGTCAAGAATACTCTCTCTGCTTCTGGCACTCATGATGGCGGCTTCGTCACTGCTTGTCGGTGTCTCGGCGGCTGAGACGTCTCCGTACAAGGAAGTTGACTCCTTAAATCCGAACCTCCGTCAGCCTTGATTCTAAACGATCTAACCTTTTCTTCTGTAAGGTTATAGACGGAAGTTATCTTCAAATATCCGTCCGGCTCGTCCCAAACGGTTACAGAATTAACAAGTAGATCTATAAGTTGCCTACGAAAATCCTCATCCTCAATGTCTCCGTCTAAAAACTTGGAGAGCCACCACACGATATGTTCCTTTTCCAAAATGATATAATCATCTTCGGCAACTATTAGACGGCGTTCAAGTTCTCTCTTTTTCTTTTCCAAATCGGTAAGTCTTGAAGCGAGCGTGTCCGACTCTGCTCCTCGCTCTACCAACTTCAATAAATTAGAAATGCTTTTATCGACTTCGTGGATTTCTGCTTTTAGCGCAGGGATAACTTTATCGTTTTCTATATCCTCTTGGTTTCGCTTGATTGCTATATCTGCAATCATTTCTATTTTATCGGGGGTGAGAAAAGCCATAGCATCTTCGGCTACGATTTTCTCAATAACATCCTTGCGGATTGACTTTTTATCACAGGAACGAAATCTCTTTCGATTGCTACAAGTGTAATAGTTATGAACATCTCCTGTTCGGCTTGTTCCGCTATCGCCTATCATAGAAGCCCCACAATGCCCACAGAAGAGCTTTTGAGCAAGGATATAATCTACCTTGGCTTTACCTCTTGACGGGGCTTCTCCGTTCTTTTTAAGCCGTTTCTGCACTATCTCAAAGGTATTCTTGTCAACGATTGCGGGAACTCCGTCCTCTATGCGAACTTCTTTATAGGTATATACGCCTATATACTTCTCATTTCGGAACATTGCCTTAAAGGAATTTTTATTAAACGCAGAACCTTTGGCGGTACGATAACCTTTATTATTAAATTTCTCACAAATATCAGCAACAGTAGAACCGTTAGCGTATAGATCAAATGCTTCACGGACTATCTGTGCATTAGGCTCGTCTATGACGAGCTTTTTATTTTGCACTTTATACCCCAACGGGATATGACCGCCTATACTATGACATTTGTATGCAGATTCACGCATACCCCGACTTATCTTTTGAGATAGTTCCTTTGAATAAAATTCTGCCATACCTTCGAGTACGGCTTCGAGAATAACACCTTCCGGATTCTCTGAAATGTTTTCGGTAGCAGATATAACCTTTACACCATTCTTTTTGAGCCTTGCTTTGTAAGTAGCGGAATCGTATCTGTTACGAGCAAATCGGTCAAGTTTATAGACAACAACACCCTGCCATAACTGTTTATCGCTGTCTTTTATCATTCGGTTAAACTCGGTTCGTTTATCCGTATCTTTGAAAGCGGAAGTTGCACGATCAGTGTATTTATCTACAACATTATAGCCCTGCCGTTTGCAGAACTCCATACACACTCTCTGTTGTCCCTCTATGGACTGTTCTGTTTGGCGGTCACTACTGTATCTCATATAGAGAACAACATCCATTGTTATTCCTCCCTCAACTTAAAAGCGTAGGTGAGCAACTTTACCTGTTGTTCAAGCGAAAAATTCCTATATAGATCAATAAGTTCTTCTTCCTGTTTGGTAAGTTCCGAATCGTCATCGTTAGCAATGAGAGTTGCGTTCGGGCTATTGTTTATTACATTTTCGCTATCGGTAACATTGTTGGATTTGTAATTATTATCAAAGCGTTGCTCAAAACTTCTTCTCTCCCAATCCTCCATTGCAAGCTCAAAACCGTCCTCGGAAATCCTTTTTATAGCCAAACATTCTTTGGTGAAATCTCCCATATTTAGATGAATATAATCGCCGTCCTTACCAATCGTGACAGTTCCGTTTTCCTCTGAATACTCGTAATCGTTATTTTCGAGCCACTCCACAACAAGAGCCATTACTCGATTTGCGTATTCTTCCTCATCCCCACTTTCTGTTAAGTATGAGACAGAAACATTGAAATACTCGGCAATTTTGATAAGAGTGGTTTCTCTCGGTTTACTATCATTCTTTTTCCAAAATGAATAAGTGGAATTGGATAGTCCCAACTTTTCACACACAGAGTTGGGCGTTTCCCCTTTTTCAGTACAAAGTCTTGCGAAAATTTCGTAAAATTTCATATTAATCTCTCCTACTTAGGCAACTTAGTTATAAATTCAAAAAAACTTAGAAAATTTCGAATTTCCTATTGACAAGCTTAGAAAACTAAGGTATAATAAAAACAACAAAGGTTGTAGGTTCAAAGCACACAAAGAAAGGAGGGAGCGTTACCTCTCTCTTTCTCGTATGCTATGTATTACTTGCAAACTAATTATAGCATTAGAGAATGAGAAAATCAAGCGTTTTCGAGAAACTTTACAACTTTTGTTGGAATAAAAACGGAAAGGAGGATTATATGAAGTCCGATAACGAACGATTACGCCGTATTTTGGGTGGGATGAAAGCCCGTTGCTATAACCCCAATAGTCCAAAGTATCATCGTTACGGCGGTAGAGGGATTGAAATTTGTCAAGAATGGCGTAACTCTACCGATGCGTTTATCAGTTGGGCACTTTCTAATGGATATGCACCTAATTTGTCCATTGATCGTATTCTCCACCGTTGACGGTATGAAGATCACAGGTATGTTCCGCACTGGATGGTTCTACGACACCTTTGCGATCAAGTCCTACGACAAGGACACAAAGTACCTCACTCTCGACTACGAGAACAGCGGATTCGAGAACGGCTATCCGCTTACCACATACCCGCTCGCATACGAGGGAAGAATGACCGACACGATATTCTTCCACAATCTCGCAGAGCTCCTCGATGACGACGGCGAGTACTGGTTCGACCCCTCGACCGCGCGACTTTATGTATATAACCCGAAGGGCGACTACTCCATCAGCACCGGCGGCACGTTCATGACGCTCGAGAGCGGTGCGGATTACCTTAACTTTGTCGGCCTTGAGTTTAACACCTCGACCGACACTGCTATCGACAGTCACGGTAACAATGTCACATTCAAGCTTTGCACAGTCGGTAATATCGCAAGCGAGTACGCTCTCCGCGCTGATCGCGTTGTGAACATGACCGTCACGGAGTGTGAGTTCTTCAACTTCGTCAGCCAGGGCGTCGCGATCACTTCGTGGACAAACAGAAACCTCCTCATCCCCGGCAACAACGTGATCGACAACAACTACTTCCACGATTTCAGCCTCCCGCAGTACTTCAACGCAAGTGCCGTAACGATAAGCAACGACGTCGCCGCAAAGATCTCGCACAACTATTTCGAGAACGGCGCACACTCAGCTATCCGCTATAACGCCTGCGTCGATACCGAGATCGAGTACAATGTATTCGACAACATGATGATGACCACCGACGACTTCGGCGCGGTCTACACATGGCACTCCGACGCATACCGCGACAACAAGATCCGCTACAACATCTTTATGAACATGGCGGGCGGCGCGAAATACAGCGTTTATCTCGACGACGGCTCGAGCGGACAGCAGGTATACGGAAACATCTTCTACAAGGTCGGCGCATTCGTATTCAACGGCGGACGCGACAACGTCGTTCATGACAACATCTTCATCAAGTCCTCGTTCCTCACCTACAACTCCGGCGTTTACGGCCTTGTTATGGACGGAAAGCCCGAGGAGGTCGTAAATCACGCGAACTATCAGTACCTCGTCAACGATAGAGTTAACGAGGGCGAGGTAGGCTATGATCTCTGGCGTGAAAGATGGCCGATCATGTACAACTTCAACATCGACCCGAGCAGGATCGACGAAAAAGAGTGCCTGTTCAGAATGGTCAACTACCTCGACAACAACTACGTTATCGGCGACGAAGTTCACTTTAACGAGGTTGCCGAGCTCTTCGCAGAGGGCGAGAACAACGTCTCGTTCGAGGAAACGGAAAACCCCGTATTCGTCGACCCGACGCACGGTAACTACAGCATCCGCGATGATGTGGATTACTTCAAGATCCCCTACAGCGAGATCGGCAGATATTAAGAGCACCGAAAAGGTGATGTTTCCGTCGGATAAATCACCGTAACGAAATTCCCGCAAGCCGTTTTATCGGTCTGCGGGAATTTTCATTTACAAGCAAAAGAAAAGCGCAAAAAGCCTTCTCCGGCGGGAGAAGGTGTCAGCCGAAAGGCTGATGAATGAAGCGTCATTTCATAGGTTTTAGATTGAGATAGGTCTGCTCCTGCTCAATTTCCCCATCAAATACGCGCGCGAGCGTCATATATGTGCTTTTTTTCCCTCGGCGGCGTAAAATTTTCGTGTTGGCATTGTATTTTTTTGAAAAATACAGTAAAATATAAGATGTACTTCACAACGGTACGATAATACGAAAGGATGCACACCCAATGGCACTGATAAGACACATTCCGAATATCATTACATCCCTGCGTATAGTCGGAACGGCGACGCTTCTTTTTACACGGCCGCTGTCGAAAAGCTTCTATTTCCTGTATTTCTTCACAGGCCTCACCGACGTGCTCGACGGATTTATCGCGCGAAGACTTCACATATCGAGCGATTTCGGCTCGAAGCTCGACAGTGTTGCCGATATGCTTTTCTACGCCGTTATGCTCTGCGCCGTATTTCCCGTGCTGTGGGAGCTGCTCCCACTCGGTATCTGGTATTTGCTTGCCGTTGTTCTCGTCGTGAGGGCGTGCTCGTACATCACGGCGGCGATTAAATATCACAGATTCGCCTCCACGCATACATGGCTTAACAAGCTCACCGGAGTGTCGGTTTTTTCGATACCTTTCGTTCTGCTTCTGCCTTGCGATATCGCGCTTTGCTGGTGCATTTGCATCATAAGCGGACTTGCCTCAGCCGAGGAGCTCATGATTCACCTCGTGTCGAAGAAATACGACCCGAACGTGAAAAGCATACTTGACATAAACGGCGGAACTTTCAGCGCGCGCTTATTAAAAGTGCTCGGTCGCGGCGACGTGCAGTAAAATTTACGTATTGTATACACGGCGTTTTGATTTGCCATGGCGCGGTGTGATAAAATAAGATAAAAAGGAAAGGCAGTGTGACTTAAAATGAATGAAGACGAGAGACGTAATATCGAGGAGTCCGAGGACGACACGGCGGGTGAATCAAATGCCGCACGGAGACTCAGAATGCTCGGCGTGAGCACGGAAAGCTCGGAAGAGGCAGACGCCGAGATCGCGCGTCCGCGCGGCGTGCGAGCTTTTCTTGAGAACTTCTGGTATCACTACAAATTCGCGACAATTGCTGTCGTCGCGGCGGTCGCCGTGATCGGCGTAGGAGTGTATCAGCTTCTCAGCCGCGTGACACCCGACGCGTACATAATGCTCTCGGGACCGTTCTTTTACGAGAATACCGAGCCTGTGATGAGTGCCTTTGCCGAGGCGATGGACGAGGACTACAACGGCGACGGCGAAAAAGTCGTAAATATCCTGCACACGGTTAGATATAACGAGGAGCAGATCGCCGCGCTCGAGAGCATGGCGGAAGCTTCCGGCGAAAAATTCGAGTTTGACCGCGCATTCAACGCGCAGGAGTACGAGAGATTCCAAAACGAGATCATGGTCGGCGAATCGCTCATCTGCATCATGGACTCGTCGCTCTATGCCGAGGTTGCCGACAGCGGCGTCTTCATGACTATTCGCGACGCGCTCGGCTACGTCCCCGAATATGCCGCAGATGACTGCGCACTTTATTTTAAAGAGACGGGACTTGCGAAATACTACAGCATTTTCAACAGACTTCCCGACGACACCGTGATCGCTATCCGAAGCGAGACGGCGTCGCAAAAGCTCAAGGGTAAGAAAGCGGCAAAGTCGCACGAGGATCACCTCAAGCTTTTCCGAAATATTGTGGAGTTTGAAGAACCGACAGGTGACTGAGAACGGTTTTTCGGAAAAAGAAAAAAGTTTTCCCTGTAAAACAGGCAAAACTTTTTCGTATCGAAAGATTTTATAGAGCGGCAGGCACGATGGCTTGCCGCTTTTTCTTTTTGTTCGCGGACACCGATCACTCTCGACGACGGAGATTTATTCGCAGCTCAGGGCGACAGCTGTGCCCATCGCGCCGCGAACGCCGTGCGTGCGTCTGTGCGAGTGATATTTTTCGGGCAGGCAGAACGTGCATTCTTCCGACACATCCGTGTTGTGCGAAAGCACTCCCGCCGCTGAGAGCAGCTCAAGATTCATTCCCGAAAGATCGGCGTGCCGCTTTCACCGCGTCGCGCATATCTTCTCCGACCTCGAAACAGCAAAAGCCGATGTGAGGGCCGACGGCGGCGCGTATGTCTTCGTATCGCGCACCGAGAGATGATATCATGTCAACAGCACGATCGACAATATCGGCGACCGTTCCGCGCCATCCCGCGTGAAGCACCGCCGCCACCGGAAACGCACCGTCTCGCGGGGCGCACAGTATTATCGGCACGCAGTCGGCCGTGCGGACGAGCGGTACGACACCGACGCTCTCCGTCACGAATCCGTCGCAGTCCTCGCCGGCGGGCAGGATCACACCCTCGCCGCAGTTTGTGCGATCTACGAGGCGAATGTGCGACGAGTGGATCTGGTGTGCGCAGAGCACGCTTTTCTCATCGAAGCCGCCGAGATATTCAGCGAAAAGGCGAGTGTTTTGCACAAGTACTTCATCGCTGTCGCCGTAATTCGGCGCGAAATTCATGCTTTTTGTGTGAGGAAGCGTGCTGACTCCGCCGTTTCTCGTTGAAAACGCGTGCACGACGCCGGGAATCTCGAGAATAGTGGAGCGCACGACAAATCCGTCATCGTAAAACATATAATATCCTTTCGGTAAAGCTCTGCCGCCGTTTCCCGCAAAATTATGTGGGGCACGGCGGCAGAAATCGTGATTATTACTTGAGTGTGATGATACCGTCGTCCCACATCTCGGGCTTTTCGTAGCCGAGGAGGTTAACTACGGTTGCGGCAACAGCGGAGAGACCGAAGCTTCCGTCATCCTCGCGAACGGTGTACGTGTCGCGTGCGACATTGTCGTAAAGGATGCAGGGAACGCGGTTCAGTGTGTGGCTTGTCTTCGCCTTGAGCGAGCCGTCCTTGTTGTGCTTGAGCGAGCCCGTCTTCTTGTCGGTCTCTGCCATCTCGTCGGCATTTCCGTGGTCTGCGGTGAAGATTGCCACTGCGTCTGCGCGGTCAACGGCCTTGAGAATGCGGCCGATCTGGAGGTCGAGTGCTTCCATGGAGCAAACGGTAGCCTCGAGGCTTCCCGTGTGGCCTACCATGTCTCCGTTCGGGAAGTTGACGCGGATGCAGTCATACTTTCCGCTCTCGAGAGCCTCGATGAGAAGGTCGGTGATCTCAGCGCACTTCATCCACGGTCTCTGCTCGAAAGGAACGACATCGGAGGGAACCTCGACGTATGTCTCGAGCTCCTCGGAGAACTTGCCGCTGCGGTTTCCGTTCCAGAAATATGTTACGTGGCCGTACT
>CAYWTG010000032.1:0-11079 GCA_964461155.1 uncultured Ruminococcus sp. | reverse complement strand
ATGGTATCCTGTGCCACGCGTGCCGTGACCGTCTTTCCGACGAGATAGAATATCTTATCGGCATAGTCCTCACCGAGTGCCTTGACTGCGGGATAAAGCGTCGCCGCGGTCTTTCCGGTGCCGGTCGGTGCGGAAGCCAAAAGTCTGCCTCCTCGACGGACGGTCTTCATGACACCGAGCATAAGCTCATGCTGACCCGCACGCGGTGCGCCGTATGGAAACGAAAGCTTTTTTATCTCGTCGATGCGCGTGCTCATTCGCTCGGCAAAGACCGATATCGGCACAGCTGCGCGCGAGAGCAAAGCTTTTGTCATTTTCACGCAAGAGTCGAGCGTATAGTCTCTGAAATACGACACGCACTCGCCGCTCTCCCTCGAAATAAAGGTCAAAATTACACGGACGGCGTCGCGTCGTGCGGCCTCCGCCGCGCCTCGGGCACATATTACTCCTCTTGCGACGAAATTTGCGTTATAAGCCACATTAAAGCTCGAATACACACGGCGAGCGTTGATTTCAAGTCTGACGCAAAGCACGCCGTCGTGCTTGAAGACGTCGCTTGCGGTGCCACTGACGCATAGCTTAATATCGGAAAGTTCATCATCGAAGACGCACTCGTTCGGATATTCTTCCGCAGCTTCCGACGGAAACTCGAAATCGATACGTGAAAATCCGCCGTTTGACGAGATCTCGCAAAGCTCGGGACGTCTGTACGCATACGCGGCAAGTTCCGAGTCCGAAACGACGACGCAACCGCTTTTTTCTATGTATTTCAAGTCCACGCGCCTCCGTTTCGCCGTATATATTTCACCATCTTATAGTATATCACAAAATCGCCGTGTGCGCATATCTTTCTTTAAAAAAATTCCTCTTTTTTTACCACTTGACTAAAAAATGAAAACGCTGAGCAAAATGCGCGAAAATACGGCGGAGACTTTCGCCGAAAGAGCCTTTGTCCCCGCCGTAGAAACGCGTTTTTTCACTGATTGTCGTTTACGCTCTCGTTATACTCCGCGGCGAGTCTTTCCCATGTGTATCTGTCGACCTTTCCGGTAACCGGCAGCATATTCACGCGCTGAAAATCGCACACCGCGTCGCGCGTCACGTCATCAAAATTTCCGCTTAACGGAATGCGCGGCAGATCGTAATACAGCCTTATTGCGTTCAGCATGAGCTGCAGTATGAAAACAAGCTCGCTCGTCTCGCCGTACATGAGCTCATAACCGTCGCGCTCCGGGTACGGTCGCACGGCGGCTGTCTTTCCGGTGTAAAACAGAGCCTCTTTATATGCCTTTCGCAGTTTTTCGTAAAACTCCGTATCAATTCCGCCGAACGCATCAAGTCCGCTGAGAACGCGGAAAGTTTCGACGGCTCGCAAGGTTTCCGCGTCGACTGTCCCGTTTTCGGGAATCACGAGACGTTCTTCTCCTGTGTAAAGCCCGACGGTACGGAGCATATTCTGCACTTCTCTTATATAATCGCTGTTTTCGCCGTGTGTCAAAGCCATCCTCCTTACTGCGCCGCCTGTCCCGCCGCGCGTGTGTTTCCGAGCAGAAGCGTAATATACGTATCGAGTACCGAGTTCCACGTGATGCTTCCGACAGCTCCCGTTTCGGCAATTCCGAACAGCTGTCTGTATGCAGAGACGGCGCGTGCGGTCTCCGAGCCGAATACGCCGTCGGGCGCGGGTGACGGAAGCTCCGTGTACGTGTCGGCTATATAGTCGAGATATTCCTGAAGCGCGCGCACATCATCGCCGCGCGAGCCGAGTCTGAGCGGAGTTCCGGGGTATAACACGATATTACTCGGCAAAGCACCCTCAGCAAGGCTCGAGAGCATTCCGCGATAGGCCGAATACAGCACATCCCACACGGCGGGAGTCACGCTTCCGGTGATATCAAGTCCGTACGCTCTCTCGAAAGCGCGAACGGCATCCGCGGTCGCCGTGCCGTATATTCCGTCTATCGAAACGGGTGGGATATAGTCATTGAACGCGGCGATAAACGCGAGGAAATATTGCAGTTCTCTGACCTCGATACCGACATCTCCCTCTCCGAGCGATTTTGCGAATATGTCGGTCACATCTTCAAGCGGTATACCCTCGGAGGCGAGATCGGATATCTTCTTCACCGCGTTGTATGTTCTGAGGATGCTGTACCACGTCGCGCGACCGACGACGCCGTCGGGAGTAAGATCGAATATTCTCTGATACGCTTCGGTCGCGCTGACACTCTCGCTTCCGAAAACTCCGTCGGGCGATAGGATCTTCGGAATCGCAGGATAGTTTGTCGATATGCGATTCAGCCTTATCTGCACGGCTCTTACATCATCCCCCGCCGAGCCGAGGCGCAGTGCGCGGCCGGGGTAGCTTTCAGTCCGCTCGCCGACCGGCGCATCCGTGACAAGTGCGATGTCATCACCGTAGTAGTATTTTAGTATATCAAGCGTCGCCGTGCCGCGCTGTGCGAGGGTAACGCTTCCCCACTGCGACAGCCCGTCACAACTCGTGCGTTCTCCGTCGCAGTACGACGCAAACAGCGGCTCGACCGAGCCCTCTCTCGTGATGTAATCGTTAAATATCCCGTCGACGATCTGCGAGATATTTTCAAAGATGTCGCGTCCGTTCACAAACGACTGGTCGGTCGATGTCGAATTTGTGATATCGAAATCGTATCCTCGGCTTCTGTAGTATTCGGTATACACGCGATTGAGCGCAAAGCTGATCTGCGCGAGTATGTTCGCACGAAGCGCACTCTCGGGCCATGTCGGATATATCTCGCTCGATGCGACGTTTTTAATGTAGTCGGCAAAACTCACCGTGACGTTCGGAGCCGCATCTGTTGCGCGACCGAGATGAACGGTTATAAAGGACGGCACGACGGGAAGTCTCGCAGAACCGTTCATCGTCTCTCACCTCCCGCGCCGCGTGATCTCAAATTCTCATAGCCGCCGCTTTCGTAAAAGATCCTCTCACCTCTGACGTCCGAGAGTGCGTCGGCCTCCGTCAGCGGCAAGAGATCGACATTTTGACGCGCCGTGACCGTCCCGAAAATCGGCAGACCGATGTTCTCGCTTGTGTAGTAGCCGTCCTTTATCACCGTTATCAGGTATTCCGAATACGGCTTTGCGCCGCCGGGCGACAGAGACTCGCTTTTCGGCGGGGCTTCGAGCTCAACGGTCGGCGTAAGTCCCGACTCATCGGTCACAAGCGAATAAAGAAGTCCCTCGCCTGTAATGTATCGACTGATGTGCACAAGCGCACCCTCTATGGGAAACGCGCCGAGTGCGTCGCTTACCCTCACCGACAAATATCCTATGCTTTCCGCATTTGTGTTTCTGTCCACAGATAGCATCCCCCAAAAGTTTCATCGGATTTTCCGCTATCAGTATATGCGAAAAGAAAAAAGCGTGCCACGGGAATTTCGGTTCTTCCCGAGACACGCCATTTTTGAGTATATTTATTTTTTCACGGCACGCAGTGCTTTGATCTTCACTCCGAGATTTTTGAAATTTCTCTCATACTCCGTCTCGATGTTTCCGCGGGAAAACTCGGGATCGGAGTCAAGGTCGCGCGTCACCGCGACAAGCTCGAGCGGGCTCTGCGAGATGCTCTCGAGTGAATAATCGAAAAAGTCGTCATTGTCGGTCTTGAGCTTCAAGAATCCGCCGGGCATCAGCACTCTTTCGTACTCCTTTAAAAACACCTCATGCGTAAGTCTGCGCGATGTGTAGCCCTTTTTCGGCCACGGATCGCTGAAATTCGTGTAGACGGACTCGACCGAAGCGTCGGGGAGTGCCGCAAGGAGCTCGCGCGCGTCGCAACAGGCAAAGCGGACATTTCCGCGAAGCTCTGTCGGGATGTCCCATCTTTCACCGTCGTATATCTCACCGCTCGGTGTCTTCCATCCCCCGTTCGGTGCAAGCGCACCGAGCGCTCGCGAGGCGGCATACTTCTCGGCGGCCGACATTATAACGTCACCGATACGCTCGAGTGCGATGTAGTTAAACTTTTCCTCGGATGTCGATATTCCGCATATAAAATCTCCCTTTCCGCAACCGATCTCAAGGCGCAAGGGGAGTTTTTCGGCAAAGCTCGGAAGCTCGAAATTTCCGTTTTCATCACGATCAACGAACAAAGCCGAGAGATTTTCGAGTCTTCTCGCTCCGTTCTTCTTTTTCCTCATTCTCATGCTTGATTATTTCTCCGATATTTGATATAATACATACATAGTCAGGTCCGTCGACAGTATACCATAAATCCGGTGATTTGTCCACACTTTTGAAGTGAATTTTATTTCGGAGGACGAATTTGAATGAGTAAGATATCGCAAAAGCTTTACAGTGCGCTCACCGCCTCCGGCATTACTCCGGGTGCCGCACGGCATATTGCGGAGTCTGTCGAATTTCTCGGTGACTCCACAGAGGCGAGTCGCGAGCGCGATGAACGCGACATTACGCTTGTCGCCCATGCCCTCTCGTCGCTTGTCAAACGTCACGTCGATACGACACCGATAATCCCGAAAGAGGAGGATGACGATGTTCAAAACTCGGAGATGACACGCGTCGGCACCGTCGTAAAGGCAAAGCCGAGTGCGGAGGAGACGTTTATTAAAAAGCCGCGCCGACACTCGCCGATAATCATGAGCGTGCGCCGTCGGCCGATCGGCACTCAAAAATTCCTTGTGCATTTTCTGCCGTGCGTCTGGGTCTTTGTGATGATCCTTCTCGCAGTCTGCTCCGCTTTCGCAGCACTTGCGGCACTTTGCGCGATCATTTGCGTTTCTGCGGGCGGCACGGTGCTTTTCCTTGCCGGAATGCTTTACGGCGTATCGCAGTTTTCCGTCTTCGTCGGCGGCGCGTTTTTCGAGCTCGGTATATCACTGATAATCGCCGCGCTCTCCGTGCTCTTTTCCGTTCTGTTATTTAACTTTTTGACGCGCGGTGTTCCGTTTTTCCTAAAGACGGGTATGCGCTCGCTTGTAAAGATCAACTCGGAATTCACTGCCCTGAGAGCTGCTCTGAGGGCAAGACGCGACGCATAACGGAGGTGTAAATAATGAAGCTCGGTTCAATAGTCGCTTTGATAATCGCCGCCGTCCTTTGCGTATCCGGTATCGTGATGTGTATCATCGGCGCGGCGTGCGCTGCGGGGGATGAGCGCGAACTGTTCATGCAGGTCGACTCGGACGGCACACACTACGTCAGAGAAATCACATCGGATGTCACGAAGCTCTCGCTGAACTGCATAGATACCGATGTCGAAATCATCGGCGGTGCGGAAAAATCAAGCATCGAATTTATAAACTTCAACCCCAACAAGTACTCTCTGTCGGTAACATCGAACGTGATCGCTTTTGACGAAAACGCGGATATCTCTTCACTGCTCGACATCGGCGATTTTACGATGTCGTTTAAAGGACTTCGTTATCTGCTTGATTTCAGAAACGGAAGGATCGACAGTCTCGAAAAGAAGATCGTCATAAAGCTTACGGACGACAGCCGCGTCAAGATCGTCGACATCGATGCCGACAGCTGTCGCATCAA
This sequence comes from uncultured Ruminococcus sp., assembly GCA_964461155.1. GTDB lineage: Bacteria > Bacillota > Clostridia > Oscillospirales > CAG-272 > RUG11130. The sequence continues at coordinate 5,538 of CAYWTG010000032.1, read as the reverse complement.
AGCCGATAACGTCAAGATCGCGGGAGATATCCTGATCGACGCAAACGACGCCGAGATCGATATGTCCTCGTGCAGCGCGGCCTCGTCATTAAATATCACCGCAGACACTCTGCGCGGCGAACTTGACGGCACAACTGCCGCGACGCTTCGCGTCAGTGCCGACTCATGTGAACTCTACGCCGACGGATGTGATTTTGCCGACTGCGACATAAACGTCACGTCGGGGCGCGTCGACTACATATCGGAGCTCACGCTTGACACAAAGCGCATTTCCGTAACGACCGGCGGCGGACTCATGATAAACTTAAAGCCGACAAACTCGCCCTTTACACAAGAGCCTCTGCACTCCGACGACACGGACGAAGAGGTTCAGGTAAATATCTTTAAGATAGTCTCGGACAGTGCCGGCATCAATTTGCAGTTCCCGACGGAACTTTCCGGCACCGTTTCGGGAGATGCCTCAAAATAACCGAAAATACACACAGCCGCAAAGCGCGGCGGAATTGGAGTTAAAAATGAAATACACTTACAGAACACGCGGAACCTGCTCGTCTATGATAAACTTTGAAATAAACGACGGCGTTATAAGCAATGTTGAGTTCATCGGCGGATGTAACGGAAACCTCAAGGCTATCGCACGCCTCGTCGAGGGCAAGAACGCAGAGGAGATCGCCGAGGTCCTTCGCGGCAACACCTGCGGAATGAAGCCGACATCCTGCGCCGATCAGCTCTCGCGCGCCATCCTCGAAGCACTTGACGAAAACTGAACGGAGGCACGTCAATGAAAGATTTTGAAATCGGCGAGTATCTTGACAGGATCGGTTGTACTCACTCGGACGTGTCGAAAAGCTCTCTCGACGCTCTGCTTCACGGACACCTGTGCACCGTGCCTTACGAGAACCTCGACATTTTAAATAATGTGCCGATATGCCTCGACACGGACGCGCTCTTTGATAAGATCGTGCGCCGTCACCGCGGCGGATATTGCTTTGAGGTCAACCGCCTCTTCGGCGAGCTTCTTCGCTCGCTCGGCTACAGCGTCACAGACCTCTCCGCAAGATATTTGAGAGGTGAAAGCGCACTTCCCATGCGCCGTCACCACGTTTTAAAGGTCGGATGTCCCGACGGCGAATTTCTCTGTGACGTCGGCGTCGGCGAGGTCATTCCGGCCGAAGCTGTGCCGTACCTTACGACGGAATCTTTTGTCGACTCTTTCGGTGCGAACTTTTCCTTCCGCGAAGACGAAGCACTCGGTCACGTGCTCACCGAAAGCTACAAGGGGTCGCGACGTGACGTTATCTCGTTTACGGAAGAACTGTGGATCAAAAGCGATTTTGAGACGATCTCATTCTGGTGCGAGCACTCCCCCGCGTCGATCTTCAATAAGGATATAATCCTCGCCATCCGCCAAATGCCGAACACACGCATTACGCTCAGCGGAAATGTGCTTCACCGCTTCTGCGGCGACACATTCGAGGAAAAAGTCCTCAACGACGCGGAGCTTCGATACACCGTGCGCGAAGTATTCGGTATCGACGAGTCGCTTATCCCGAAAAGATAACACCGACTTTATTACAAAGGCATTAAAGCTCCCGTCCGAGAACGAGCCATCACCTTTCGCTCGTCTCTCGGCGAGAGTTTTCCTTTTTCTCGCGAAAAAAGCGGAAAGCTTGTGCATTTGCGGCAAATATTTATCGAAAACGCTTGACAGGCGACGAAAAATATATTATAATAAGACAATGGTTAGCCGCGTCTAACTTCCGACGCGGCGTATTTTGAAAGATTGAGTTAGCATGCGCTAACTATGAATTGGAGAAACAAAATGAGTGTAGTTATCGTAGGCGGAAACGAGTGCATGACCCGCCGTTATATCGAGCTTTGCAGTGAATATAAATGCAAAGCAAAGGTTTATCCGAAAATGTCGGCGGGACTTAAAAATCTCGGCTCGCCGGACTTACTTGTCCTCTTCACCGGCACTGTATCTCACAAAATGGTCCGCTGCGTGTTGAGCGAAGCCGGTGAGCGCACACGCATCGCCCGCTCACACAGCAGCTCCGCTGCAGCTCTCAGATCGATTCTCGAAGAGCACGCTCAGTGAGCAAAAAACAAAATAAATTTTGACACGGCGACGTTTTTTTCAAACTTTCTCTTGACTTCTTCCGAATAACTGATATAATAATAGTGATACAATTATCGGCGGGTGTTTGACCCGCACATTGTGAAAGGTCAGGTAATTCCTATGAACAAGAAAGCGGCCGTTATCGGCTACGGCGGAATGGGCGGATGGCACACTCAGCATATGCTGAACAGTGATGTCGTCGAGCTTGCCGGAATTTATGATATTGACGAAAAGAAGAGCGAGCTCGCACGCTCTCGCGGAATCCGTGCATACTCCTCCCGTGAGGAACTGCTCGCAGATCCCGAGATCGAGCTTGTTACCGTTGCTATCCCCAACGACGTCCACGAGGAAGTCGTTATCGCTTGCCTTGAGGCAGGTAAAAACGTTATCTGCGAAAAGCCCGTAACCCTTTCCCTCAACAGCCTCGAGAGAATGATCGACGCGGCAAATCGCGTAGGTCGCAAGTTTGCGGTTCACCAGAACAGACGCTGGGACGTTGACTATCTCGCTATGAAGCAACTCCATGACAGCGGCGAGATCGGCAAGGTCATCAACATCGAGTCTCGCATCCACGGAAGCCGCGGCATTCCCTCCGACTGGAGAGGAATCAAAAAGTACGGCGGCGGAATGCTCTATGACTGGGGCGTTCACCTCATAGACCAGGCACTTATGATCCTCGGCTTTGACGGTATCGCGGGCGTGCGTTGCACATTCGAGCACATCACAAACGACGAGGTTGACGACGGCTTCAAGCTTTGGATCGACTATGAGTCCGGCCAGGAGGCTTACATCGAGGTCGGCACATACAACTTCATCCCCATGCCCCGCTTCTATATGAGAGCCGAGCACGGAAGTGCGCTTATCACCGACTGGAAAGAAAAGTGCCACGTTGCAAAGTGCAAAGCTTGGCACGAGTCCGATGTCATTCCCGTACAGACTGCCGCAGGTCTTACAAAGACCATGGCTCCCCGTGACAGCATAACTCTTGACGAGTACGAGCTCGAGCGTCCGAACTCCGATGTTCACGATTACTACAGAAACTTTGTACGCGCAATTGACGGTATTGAAGAGCAGTTCATCACACATGACCAGATGAGAGTTGATTTGAAGGTCATCATGAAGGCATTTGAGTCCGTCGAGAAGGGCGAGCGCGTTTCTTTCAACGATTGATCTTAGTTAAAGCGAAGCCTTCGGACTCTCCGATGGCTTCATTTGTTAACATGATTTATTTTAAGGCAACAAGGAGCATATAATGGATAAGTACTATCTCTGGGACGGGGATGTTCCGTTTTTCGACCCTGCTTTCGGTCAGGACAAACCGCATCTGACGGCATTTACGGCAAAGCGCAGTGACGGCGAGAAAACTTCTTGCATCATCGTTTGCCCCGGCGGCGCATATGTCGGCCTTGCCGATCACGAGGGAGATCCCGTCAGCAAGTATTTTCAGTCAAACGGTATCAGCGCGTTCACGCTGACTTACAGATGCCGTCCGTACGATCACAACGCGATAGTCGCCGACATAAGACGCGCCGTAAGATGGGTGCGTTATAACGCGGATCGCTTCAACATAGATCCCGAAAAGATCGGCGTGCTCGGCTTTTCGGCCGGCGGACATCTTGCGATGCTCGGTGCGACGGTATTTGAAGATGGTATCGACGGATCGGATGAAGTCGACAGCGTTTCGAGTCGTCCCGACGCCGCTCTGCTCTGCTATCCCGTCATCTCCATGACGCGCGAGCTGACTCACGAGGACACGCGCTACACTCTCATCGGCCGTCTTGAGGAGAGCATAAAGGAGAAGCTTGTCAAAAAGTACTCCGGTGAGCTTGCTGTCACAGATCGAACACCTCCCATGTTCATTTGGAGCACCGCCGCCGACAGCTGTGTCAAAGTCGAAAACTCGCTCTGCATGGCAAAAGCTTTGAGCGAGCACAAAATTCCTTACGAACTTCACATATTCCCCGACGGAGAGCACGGTCTCGGACTTGCGGAAAGCTTCGAGGGCACGGCACACGCTTGGCCGTCTCTTGCAGTCGCTTGGCTCCGCCGTCTCGGATTTTGACCGATTTTAACCATCATGAAAAACATAACCGCAGAAATTCTGTCCGTCGGCAGTGAGCTTTTGCTCGGCGATATCATTAACACCGACGCGGCGTTTATCTCAAAACAGCTTGCCTCCCTCGGCATTCCCGTTTATTATCAGGGAGTGGTCGGAGACAATGCCGAACGTCTCACCGATGCGCTGAAGTCTTCCCTTTCGCGCGCCGATCTCGTCATTCTCACAGGCGGCCTCGGCCCGACTTACGACGATATCACAAAAAGCGTCACGGCAAGCCTTTTCGGTCTACCGCTCGAAGAAGATGCACGCGCAAAAGAGGCGATCATCCGCTATTTTAACGACATCGGCCGCGAGATGACAGCAAACAATCTCTCGCAGGCACTCATCCCGCGCGGTGCGACGGCACTCGATAATCACCACGGAACAGCCCCCGGTGTCCGTATCAACGGAAAGATCCCCGGCCTTGACGGCGAAAAGTGCGTGATAATGCTCCCGGGGCCGCCTAAAGAGCTCGAGCCGATGTTCGACGAGTCCGTTCTCCCGTATCTGCGCGAGATCTCCCCTTACACGATATTCAGCTTAAATCTCCACCTCTACGGGATCGGCGAAAGCGGTGCCGAAGCGATACTTCGCGATATGATGGAGGAAAGCACAAATCCGAGCATCGCGCCTTACGCCGCAGAGGGCGAAGTCCGCATCCGCATAACCGCACGCGGAACTTGTCGCGAGGAATGCGAAGATATGTGCCGCAAATGCGCCGAGATAATAAAATCGGGAGAGCTCGGTCGGTACGTTCACGCCGAAAGCACCTCATACGACGAGTCATCAGAGGTGACGGTGAGACGTGCGATCTCGCTTCTTCGCGAAAATCACATGACCGTCGGCTTTGCCGAAAGCTGCACGGCCGGCATGATCTCGTCGCGCGTCGCCGATATTCCGGGATGCTCTGACGTGCTTCTCGGCGGTATCGTGTCGTACTCGAACGACGTGAAAATGAATGTGCTCGGAGTGTCCGCAGAAACGCTGAAAAATCACGGTGCGGTCTCGGAGGAATGTGCCGCCGAGATGGCAAACGGAGCACGACGCGTGCTCGGCTGTGATATCGCTCTGTCGGTCACGGGAATCGCCGGACCCGACGGCGGAAGCGATGAAAAGCCTGTGGGCACTGTGTTCTTCGGCCTTTCGAGCGAAAGCGGCACCGTCACGGACACCATGCACTTCGGTGCGCTCAGCGACCGCGGGCGTGTACGCAGACTTACCGTCACGAACGCGCTGCTTAAAATCATAAAACACCTTTCGCACCAAAACGGCTGACGAAAGTAATATTTAAAAAATAACAGGAGAAACAAATCATGACGAT
>CAYWTG010000031.1:7544-11165 GCA_964461155.1 uncultured Ruminococcus sp. | reverse complement strand
GTATTACCGCTGACGGAAAAGTTGTCATTCTGGCCGCTGATGGTCAGCAGGCACCTGTCTCTGCCGGACTTACACTTCTTGAACAAGCGCGTGCTATGTACGATCTCGGTTGCGTATGGGCAGGACATCTTGACGGCGGCGGATCTATGACATATGGTAGCAGACCCGAGGGAGAAAATGAGTTCAAAATCGTGAACAGTCCTGCAGACGGTTCTGAGCGTGCTATTTCAAACGGTTTTATTATTGTTTCGACAGCAGTATCTGACGGTAAATTCGATCATGCAGTTATTACGGTTGAGAATGAATACGTGACACCCGGGTCGACTGTTTCCTTTTCCGCTATTGGCGTTGATAAGGCCGGTGGTTCGGCTGATCTCCCGATAAACTACACATATGAGGCCACAAACGGCACAATTGAGGATGGAAAGTTTATTTCGGACGGAACTGTCGGCGATGCGACCGTTTCAATGATCGTCGATGGAATATCTGTCGGAAGTGCTACTATTCATGTTGTTATGCCAACGAGCATTTCATTTGCACAGGCTGAAATGATTGTACCTTTCGGTAAAACGGTAGAATTGAAATTAAATGCTTCGTATGGAAAAATTCCCGTTACCGTTAAACCTTCCGATATAACTTTCTCGTTGGCAAACGATGCAATCGGAACGATTGACGGATTCAGTTTCACTGCAGCAAACGAGGAAACGACGGTAACCTCATCGGTTATTACCGCTAAACTCAACGGAACAGAGATTACTGCAAGTGCTTCGCTTGGACTTGGCAAGGGTTCAGATGTCCTTTACGACTTTGAAGACGGAGAAATAGGAAATTGGCAACTTGTTCCGTGGTCGTCAACTCCATCTGTAATAACTAAGCTTTCAAATGTTACAAATGACAACGGTATCGTACATTCCGGCAATAATGCTCTTAAACTTGAAATTGACTATACTCCTAATGTAAGTTATGGTTATTCTATGGCAGCATTGAAGTTTCCTGAGGATTTGATGCTTGAGAATGCTACGCGTATCGGTATGTGGATGTACCTACCCGATGAATTTGTAAGCTTGTGGGCAAGATACAGCCTTTACAAAGGTGCCTACAATCCTTCTGCTCCGAAAGAGAATCGTATAAATGGCGGTACATTTGATGCCTCTCATTTTGACACGACCGCAACAGGCTTTGTTAACACTATAGAGGAGTCCGGTTGGTACTATTTCTCTTTTGATTTGAGTCAAACACCAAAAACATACATTTGGAAAGATGCATATTCGATCGAAATATATGCGAGCGACCGCGACGGTGATGAGTTTGGATATACGTATGTAAAAGATAATCAGCAGATAAACACTTCCGCATACGGTAAGTACACATTATTTATCGACGATATCACGGTTGACTATTCTTCAGCCGTTGACGACAGAGAGGCACCTGTTTTCGGTAACGTGAGTGTTATGGGTACAGGCGAGAGCTCTACTGTTATCAATCGGCTTACAAATTCAACGGCAGAGCAAATAATTTCCGAGTTTTATGAGAATGTGCTCACAATAAGCGCGCCTGTTGCCGAAAATACTGTTTATTCCAATGCAACAGGACTGAATGAAAGCTCTGCAAAATGTTTTGTTGACGACAGAGAGGTAGAGTGTAAGCTTGCAAGTGGCAGTGTAGTGCTTGAAAACTATAATTTCACAAACGGTGTCCACACGATCAAGTTTGCAATTTCCGACAATATTGGTAACAGTAGCAGTGTTGTCAGAAAAATTAAAGTTTCAGGAAAAGCGACAAATCCCACGATGACATTGGTTCCTCATGATCCGACAGCTGACAGAATTAAAGCAGGATCGCTGTACTATGTAGATCTCAAAACAAATTTCTTGGCGGATGTAAGCAGTGTTTCTGTAGTTGTTGATATCAACAGTGTCAGCAAATGGGGACTTCCCGGCTTGAAAGTTGCAAAGGGTTTTGACGTATCATATGAGGAAATCGGATTTGAAGACAGTGTAAAATTCACTTTTACTCGTAACGGGGATAAAGTTGAAGAAACCGATACATTGGCTTCTATACCTGTTCGTGCATGGTATCATCCCGCCAATGTTACTCCGTCCATAAACTGGAAAGACTCAGAGTTTTCTCCCAGCGATCTTCGAGTAGAGATTGACAATGGCGAGATGATCATGAGTGACGGATCTGTTGTAACATTTACGGGCGAGCGAATTCGCGTTGATACTGAAATATATGGCAACTACGCTGTTATGAATGCAGCCGGTGACTATGCAAATAGAGACGGTTGGCACGTTCATACACCTGTTGCGCTTCCTGATACTGAACCCACTTGCCGTGAGGCTGGCTATATAGGTAGAACGTATTGCAGTGTTTGTAAGTCTGTTGTTGATTGGGGTGATTCTACCTCGGAAAAGTTACAGCCGACAGGTCACAGCTACGTGTTCGCAAACGGCATCCTTAAGTGCGAAAATTCCGGATGCGACGAACTGTATAACGGCATTTACTCTGACGGAAAGACTTACGTTGACGGTGTAATAGTTTCAAACGGTTGGCATGGCGAAGCTTACTATATTGACGGCGTTAAGCTTACAGGATTGCAGAGCATCGAAGGATATTATTACGACTTCGGAGCTGACGGTTTTTGCGAAGGCAAGGCAAGAATTGACGGATTCTACTATGATACGGCAGTTAGCGGATACCGTTATTTTGCCGGCGGCATCATGACAGTGGGAGATATTTCGATTAACCTGGATGTTCACTTCTTTGATGTCAATGGTGTCGCCGTAAGCGGTACTAAAAATATTTTGGGCTATGTATGTAGATTTGATGAAAAAGGAAGCTTTGTATCGTCAGATGACAACACTGTATTGGATGCGGGATATGTTGGCGCAAACCTCCAATATGTGCTTCTTTCAAACGGAATGTTGAAGATTGATGGCGAAGGTCAAATGAGGGACTACGGTTTCAGTGGTATCTATGCGCCGTGGTTCTATGCTCATATGAGCGATGTTAAGAATGTTCAGATTGGTGCCGGCGTAACCGGTATCGGATATGCAGCATTTAACAGATGCGAATTTATTAAGACAGTTACTATAGCCGCAGACAGCAAGCTTGAGACAATCAGCTCTTATGCATTTAGAGCTTGTCACAGACTTGACAGTATAAATATCCCTGCTTCTGTTAAAGCAATCGCAGATTATGCGTTCTTTAAATGCGGAGCTTTGACGACAATTGAATTTGCTTCAAACAGCGCATTGAAGACAATTGGTCGCGAGGCATTCGCGGAGACACATTTGCTGAAAGAAATCAGCATTCCTGCAGGTGTTATTAATATCGGCGATCGCTTGTTTGCGCGCGGAAATGCTGACATTAAGATGTGTGTAGTTAAAGAATCTGCCGCATATTTTTATGCTATTGAAAAGGGTATTTCATATGAACTCATTGACGGATATGTTCCTCCAATGACTTCCGGCAGTTTTAATAACGGAGTCAAGTGGGAGCTGTATCCTAACGGATCTCTTGAAATCAGCGGAGATGGTGTGATTCCTGATTTTGTATCTCATGCTGATCAGCCGTGGGCAAGTGTACGAGGAAAGATCAAGAAGATCGTTATCGGCAAGG
>CAYWTG010000031.1:0-7444 GCA_964461155.1 uncultured Ruminococcus sp. | reverse complement strand
CAGGTACATACGCAGAGCAGTATGCCAAAGATAGCGGAGTAGCCTATACTGTACGCAACTTTGTATATACTCCTGTAGCAAACGGCACTTGCGGAGAGAATGCAACATGGACATTCTACGAAAACGGCGAGCTTGTGATTGGCGGAAACGGAAAGATAAATGATTACACGTCGCACAGAGATCAGCCGTGGGCAAGTGTACGAGGAAAGATCAAGAAGATCGTTATCGGCAAGGATATCACGTATATCGGAAACTATGCATTCGCATATTGTGAGAACAATGAGGCGATAGTATTCGAGAGCGGAAGCAAGCTTGAGAAGATAGGAGTTCTGTCGTTCAGAACAAACCGTAAAGTAACGGAAGTAGTATTGCCCGATAGCGTGACATATCTGAATTCTTATGCATTCGGAACTTGCGATAATCTGAAAAACGTATACATTCCGCAGGGAATGAGCTTCATGCACGCGAAAGCATTTATCGAAAGCCCCGAGGTGAATCTGAATGTAGCCGCAGGTACATACGCAGAGCAGTATGCCAAAGATAGCGGAGTAGCCTATACTGTACGGTAAGTTATAAGCCATAAACTAAGTTGGGACAGTGATGTTATTGGCAGCATCGCTGTCCCAACATCAAAATATGATCTATCGATATGAAGATACTTATTATTAATTCCGTTTGCGGTATTCGCAGTACGGGAAGAATAGTTACGGATATAGCGGAAAAATTTATCGTCGACGGACATGATGTGAAAATAGCATACGGCAGAGAAATGGTTTCAGAACAGTATTTGCCGATATCTTATCGTATTGGAAATGATGTTGATGTAAAAATCAACGCACTAAAGTCGCGCATCTTTGATAATGAAGGTTTTAATGCTGTAAAACAAACAAAAAAATTTATTAAATGGGCCGAAGAATATGATCCGGATATTTTGTGGTTACATAATCTTCATGGATATTATCTGAACGTTAAATTGCTTTTTGAATGGATCAAGATGAGACCGCTTATGGAAGTTCGCTGGACTCTTCATGACTGTTGGGCGTTTACAGGGCATTGTTCGTATTTCTCTTATGTCAAATGCGATAAATGGAAATATACGTGTGCTGAGTGCCCGCAAAAGCATTCATATCCCAAATCTGCCATTTTCGACAGAAGTACAATTAATTATATTCGTAAGCTCGAGACATTTTGTAAAGTTCCGAACATGAAGCTGATTACTCCGTCTAAATGGTTAAGAAAATTGGTAAAAGAAAGTTTTTTGAGCGAGTATCCTGTCGAAGTTATTAATAATGTTATTGATGATGCCGTGTTTAAACCTACATCCGGAGATTTTCGGAAAAGATTTGATTTGTGCAACAAAAAAGTTGTACTCGGAGTAGCTTCAGTATGGGATAAACGGAAGGGATTTCAAGACTATTTGAAGCTTTCACAACTGTTAGGTCATACTTACGTTATTGTGCTTGTTGGACTGACTTATAAACAAATGAGACAGTTGCCACAAAATATAATCGGCATTCACCGAACTGAAAGTCCATCTCAGCTTGCGGAGATTTATACGGCCGCAGATGTGTTTGTTAATCTGACTTATGAAGACAACTATCCGACGGTGAACTTGGAGTCGCAAGCTTGTGGGACGATATGTTTAACTTATCGCACAGGAGGAAGCGTGGAAAGCGTTCCACCCGAATGCGTTGTGGAGCAGGGAGATGTTTTTGCGATGGCGGAAATGATTGAGAAAGTGTGCGCAGGAAAATAATATATGAACATTTTATATTTTGGTACGGTTTGTGATTTAAAGTCATATGACAGCCTTTTGAGCGACTGTTCTTTAAAACCGTCTGTTGCTCCTATTGTATTTGAATCGTCGTTGCTTACTGGACTCAAACAAAATGGAGTGAAAGTTGATGTATATAGCTTTCCGATGATCCCGGCTTTCCCGAAATTCAAAAAGATTTGCTGGGGGAGCAAAAAAGAGACTTTAGATTGCGGATATGAGTGCACGTGGCTGAAAACTATTAATATCCCTATTTTAAAGCAACTTTCGCGAAGACTTGATGCCAGGAGAGTTCTAAAAAAATGGCTGAAGCAAAATCTCAACGAAGATTCTGTCGTCATGTCATACTCAATACCTCCTTTTCTTGTTAAAGACATCACAAGATTAAGCAAAAAATACGGTGTGAAGAGTGTGGCGACTGTAACAGATTTGTTGCGGGATATGTATATAAACGCAAACGACAATAGAAACGTCATGGCCTTGAAAAACATATATATTGGAAAAGCAATGGCCTACCAAACAAGTTATGACGGATATATTTATTTGACCGAGCATATGCGGGAGGCAATAACATCTGAAAAACCGTATGTGGTTATGGAGGCGATAGCGGATATTTCGCTTGATAATACGGTACAGAATATCTATAGAGCAACCCCTCCTGCAATTATGTATGCCGGCATGATAGAAGAAAAATACGGGATCATTAACTTGATAGAAGCATTTGAGAAAGCGGATATCGGTAACACCGAGCTTTGGCTTTTTGGCTCCGGAAACGCGAGCGAAAAAGTTCTCGAAAGAGCTGAGAAAAACAAAAAAATTCGTTTTTTCGGACGTTTGAACCGAGAAAAAGTGATTGAATATGAAAAAAAGGCATCTTTGTTGGTTAATCCGCGTAATGCCAATGATGAATATACAAAGTATAGTTTTCCTTCAAAGACAATCGAATATATGCTATCCGGTACTCCGGTATTAACAACGAGACTTGAGGGAATACCGAAAGAATATTTCAGATACTTATATGTTTGTGATAATAATGAATGTGAGTGCTTAAAAAAAGCATTTGAAGATATATTGTCGTCAACAGCGGACGAGCTCAGTTTATTCGGAATGTGTGCAAAAATGTATGTAACGGAAAATAAAAATCCGAAAAAGCAAGGCGAGAGAATAGTTTCTTTTCTTGAGGAGGTCTTGAAATCGTGAGCATCAGAATACATAAACAGAGAGCGTATTCTTTTATTATTTCGTATTTACTTTCGTTTTCGGCCCTTTTGAGTTTGTGTAACGGACTCCTTAATGCAATTGGATTGCAAACCGTGTTGGATACAGTTTTGCTGTATGGACTAATGTTCGGACTTATTATAAGTGGATTTCTGATGTCTTTAATTCACGGGGAACGTATTGAATTGGATGTTTTTGTAATATTATCGTTTTTTGCGCTTTGTTATTTGATTTCAATGCTATTATTCTCTGAAAATCGGGCATTACTTTTTACGTCGTGGGTAGATTACTCTAAGAATCCACTGTATTTGATTTTTGTTTATTCACTTCCGGGATATATATTTGCGCGAAAATTGACTGACTATGAATGCTTTGAGAGTATAATGCGTCTGTTTTCATATACAGTCGTTATATTGTCGATTCTTGTATTTGTATTTGTCAGAGATTCTTCGGCGTCACAGTATATGACTTTTTCGTATAATATGTTGACTCAACTCCTCTTTCTTATGTTTAAAACTCCCCGAAAACGGAAAGTGCTTCACTACGTGATTGTAGGACTTGGTTTGTGTGCATTTGTTCTCGGCGGTGCTCGCGGAGCTCTTGTCTCGCTTGTTATTGCTACGGCGTGGCTATATATGTCAAAACAAAGAAACGGCAAAAGGCTGATTGTCGGAATATCTATAGTCCTCATAGGATTGATAGTAGCTTTACTTAAAAATGAAGTTCTGCTTCTTCTGAGCAACTTGCTTAACAAATTATCAATTGACAGCAGGACTATCAGATATCTGATAGACGGAGATTTTCTAAATGACAGCAGTAGATTAAACCTTTTTGCAAGTAGCAGAGAGGCTGTTGGACTTTTAGGAAAAGGCCTTATGGGAGACAGAGCCGCTATAGGTTCGTATCCGCATAATCTGCTGTTGGAAATTGCGATACAGTATGGGGCTTTGCTTGGGGCAGTACTTATTATCTTGCTTCTCATTTGTATTGGACGTTCACTGTTTTCAAAGAAGACGTCTGAGTACATATGGATTGTTATGTTGCTTCCTTGCGGATTTATAAAACTGCTTATTACCGGGAGCTACTTAAATCAAGAACCTGCATTTTACATATTATTGGCTTTGTGTGTAAATGCGATAATTAGGAGAAACGAATATGCGGTTGCTACTGATAAATACAGTTTACGCTGAGGGGAGTACAGGTAAAATCGTTGACCAAATAGCAAAGATGGCTGAGAATAGCGGAATTCAGTGTATGATCGCACATCGATACGAGCGTAAAAACAAGGTCTATCCTCCGAATGTTGTGGCAGTTAGCTCATGGCTTGACTGTCATATTCATAACCGTTTTTCTCAGCTGTTTATGCTCAGAGGAGTATTTTCAAAAGTCAAGACATATCAATTTTTGAAAAAAGTCGATAGCTTTGCACCCGATATTATTCATCTACATAATGTCAGCGGCAATTATATCAATCTTGCGATGTTGTTTCGATATATTAAAAAGAATCGTATAAAATTAATTTGGACTTTTCATGACTGTTGGCCATTGACAGGCAACTGTAAACATTTCGATATGATTGGCTGTGAAAAGTGGAAATACGGATGCGGTGGCTGTGTTCAAAAAGGTAAGGCGGTTATTGATATTTCTTCACTGATGTATCGTTACAAGAAAAAAATGTTTTCCAATATTGAAAACGCGACTATCGTGACACCGTCGCAATGGCTTGCAGATCTTGTTCGTCATTCGCCGTTGCAGTGCTACCCGATCAAGGTGATAAACAACGGAATAGATTTGAATGTTTTTAAGCCAACGGTGAGCAATAAATCGCAAAGCCTTAAAAAGACGGGGATGAAAACGGTTCTCGGAGTGGCTTTTGGATGGGGAAGACGAAAGGGATTAGATATTTTTATAGAGCTCGCAAAACGTTTGCCTGGTGATTACCAAATATTACTGGTTGGGGTTGATTCCCAAACAGACGAAGAGTTACCGGCCAATATCATATCTGTTTGCAAAACTGCCGATCAACGAGAACTGGCAGCCATATATACAGCCGCAGATGTGTTTGTTAATCCTACGAGAGAGGACAATTTTCCGACGGTTAATATTGAATCGCTTGCATGTGGAACGCCGGTGATCACATATAGTACCGGTGGAAGTCCTGAGATGGTGGATGAGACTTGTGGATGTGTTGTTGAACGTGAGAACATTGAGGCGATGACAAAACAGATCATTAGAGTTTGTGAAAAAAAGCCGTTTTCGGAGAAAGCTTGTCTCAAGAAAGCAAAGCAGTACGATATGAATGATAAGTTTAACGAATATATTCAGCTATATAAGGAGCTTAAATGAAAATTGTCCACATTTCTCCTTGTGCACCATTTAACGACGGATGGGGATTCCAGGAAAATTTACTTCCTAAACAACATGTCAAAATGGGTCATGAGGTTACTCTGATCACTACAACCAAGACTCATAAAAACGGAGAACTTGAACAGGTATCACCTGGGACGTTCCGGTCAGTTGACGGGTTCGACGTGATTCGCTTGCCATATGTGAACTACCCGCAAAAGCACATGACAAATATATTTATGAAGCTTGATGTTTACGATCGACTGATTGAATTGAGGCCTGATTTTATATTTTATCACGGACTTGTCAGCCGTACCATATTTGATGTCATAAAATATAAAAAAATATTAAGAAAAAGTAAGAAATCATGTGTCATAGTCGAAGATAACCATCTTGACTATAATATCGGTTGCGATCCGAAAACTCTCAAGGAAATAATATTGCGTTCTTACTATCGTCTTATGAACGGTCGTTCGCAGAAATATGTTCAAAAAGTGTATGGTGTTACACCATGGAGAAAACAGTATGCCGAAGAATACTATCATATATCTTCGGATAAGACAGATGTGCTTATTATGGGTGCTGATGATGAAAAAATCGACTTTGCAAACAGGGAAAATATTCGCACTCGAATTCGTGAAATGTATCATGTAAAAACAGAAGATTTTTTGATAGTGACCGGAGGCAAGATAGACCCCAAAAAGAAGATACATGTTCTTATGGAGACTTGCGGAGTCATAAAAGGAGTAAAATTACTTGTTTTCGGAAGTGTATCTGACAGTATAAAAGAAGAATACCAAAAACAAGTTCAAAAATTCGATAATATAATATCTGTGGGATGGATTGACTCCGATAAGGTGTATGATTATTTTTTTGCGGCTGATTTGGTTTTCTTTCCGGGGCAACACTCTGTCCTTTGGGAACAGGCATGTGCTGCTAAAGTACCATGTGTATTTGCACGTTGGCCGGGAATGGATCATGTTGATAACGGCGGGAATGCTACTTTTATCGAAGATGTAACGCCTGAATCAATCAGAAAAATGATCGAAAAACTTCATTTTACTAAGCTTTATGAAGAAATGAAATTGTCTGCAGAGTCTGAAATTACGGATATTTATTTATACAGCAATATTGCGAAAAAATCTTTGCAGTTAGGAGAATAGGGAATGAACATTGCGATAGCTGGAATGGGTTATGTTGGGCTATCCATTGCGGTACTGCTTGCACAGCATCACAATGTAACCGTGGTTGATGTGGTTCATGAAAAAGTTAAAAAACTCAATGAGCGAATCAGCCCGCTACAGGATGAGTATATTGAAAAATATCTGAAAGAAGATAGACTTTCTTTTGAAAACACGCAAAAACACACTCTTTGTCTGAGAGCAACCGTTGATGCAAATGATGCATATGAGAATGCGGATTATGTTATAATCGCAGTCCCGACTAACTATGACAGTATTCAAAATCACTTCGACACATCAGCCGTAGAACAGGTAGTCGAAAAAGTTATAAGCGCAAAGACTAAGGCAACGATAGTGATAAAATCCACAGTCCCTGTAGGATATACTTCCATGATTTGTAGCAAGTATGGTTATGACAACATTTTGTTTAGCCCTGAGTTTTTACGTGAATCAAAGGCACTGTATGATAATTTGTATCCGTCCAGAATCGTGGTTGGAGTGAATAAGGATAATGACAGACTTTATAGAAAAGCAGAGATGTTTGCCAATATGCTCGCCGGCGGAGCTTTAAAAAGCGATATTCCGATCCTTTTTATGGGATATACCGAAGCGGAGGCAGTGAAATTGTTTGCGAACACATATCTCGCTTTGCGTGTAAGCTATTTTAATGAACTCGATACCTTTGCCGATATTAAGGGACTCGATACAAAAGCAATTATAGATGGAGTTTGCCTTGATCCGCGAATAGGAAACCATTATAATAATCCATCGTTTGGATATGGCGGTTATTGCTTGCCAAAGGATACAAAACAGTTATTGGCTAACTATGATTCCGTTCCTCAAAATATTATGGGCGCAATCGTTGAGAGCAACCGCACCCGTAAAGATTACATAGCTGATAGTGTGCTCGCATTTGCACGCAGAT
>CAYWTG010000030.1:0-11182 GCA_964461155.1 uncultured Ruminococcus sp. | reverse complement strand
GGGGGCGTAAAGGTTTCGACGGGGAGCTTGAAGCGAGATAAGCGGGTAGAGGTTCGGAAACCTCTTAAATAATTCCGACTTAAATATCAAACGCTAACAATAACAGAGTAGCAGTAGCTGCCTAAGTGCAGCTTGTCCGCCGGAGAGTGCCGTTGACTCCGGTGCCTACGGGTGTACTCACAAACGCAGTACAGGCATCATTTAAACGGCCCACGTGAACAGCCCTTTAGCTTTTGAGGCTGTCATGCACAAAAAAGCTACCCTCGGCGAAGCCTGAGTGCCGGCGTCGGCGAGGGGAAATAAAATAGACGCTCTGCACCCGGAGAAAGTTTCGTGAATGGCTTTTCGGACGCGGGTTCGATTCCCGCCGCCTCCATAAATATTTATCCTACAGATCAAAAACATCCCCCGAACTTCGGCGGGCTTTTGCTGTGCCGAGTTTGTGCTCGGCTTTTCGCATCTGTACCGCTCGGCGCACGGCGTGAATTCGTCGAAAGTTTTGTTATGCTCGGCAGAGGTGATACTTATGACGGACAAAGAACTGAAAAAGCTGAGCCGCAGAGATCTTTTGGAAATGCTCATCGAGCAGGGACGCGAAATTCGCGATCTGCGGCAGAAAAACGCCGCTCTCGAGCGAGCACTTCGCGACAGAAGCATAAATCTCGAAAAGGCGGGCTCGATCGCCGAGGCGGCACTTGCCCTGAACGGCGTCTTTGAGGCCGCAGAGGCCGCGTGCAAGCAGTACACCGACAGTATCGCGGAGCTGAGCTTTCGACAGGAGAGCGTCTGCTCCCGCATGGAGGCCGAGGGGCGCGGACGTGCACGCGTTATTATCGAAAAAGCGGAAAAAGAGAGTGCCGCGCTTCGACGTGACACCGCCGCACAGTGCGAGCTCATGATAAAGAGCGCGAAAGAGCAGTCTCAAAAGTACTGGGACGAAGTTTCCTCGAAGCTGAACCGAATTTCGTCGGAGCAGACGGGGGAAGAGCATACGCCGATTACGGCCTCGGAAAGGTCCGATAATGAAGCGCAGAAAAAGAAAAATTGATATACCGGAGGTCGAACAGCTCGAAGTCGAGCTCGGTCGCGTCAGATACAGGTCGCGATACCGCTCCGTTTTGAAAAGCACAGTATATTCTTTGATAGTCGTCGCGGCAGTTGCGGTGCTCGTGGCGATGATATGGTTGCCTGTTCTACAGATATACGGCTACTCAATGACTCCGACTCTCAACGAGGGCGACGTGGTCGTGTCTGTCAAGGGCTCCTCCTTTAAGGCCGGAGACCTTGTTGCTTTTTATATAGGTAACAAAGTTCTCGTCAAACGGTGCATAGCTGCGCCGGGGCAGACGGTCGACATCGACGAGGACGGAAACGTCTTTATCGACGGCAAACTGCTCGACGAGCCGTATGTCAGCGAAAAATCCCTCGGAAACGCGAATATCGAGTTTCCGTATCAAGTTCCCGAGAACAGGTATTTCTGCATGGGTGACCACAGAAGCACCTCGGTCGATTCACGCCATACCGAGGTCGGTTGCGTCTCCGAGGAGCAGATCGTCGGAAGAATAGTCTTCCGCGTGTGGCCTCTGTCCTCGCTCGGAGCGGTGGATTAAGTATACATATTATATTAAAGTAAGCTATATTAAAGGCAAGGAGGTGATGACGGATGCGACGCCGCGAGGCGATTTACGAAGAAGATCATAAAAAGACGCGCAAGAAGCGAAAGCGTTGGCACAGATTTGTGACGCTCCTCGCGTCCGTCGTCGTCTTCTACACGACATACGCGCTGATCTTGCCCGCGATAACGCTGGAGCGCGAGTGCGACATTCCCGAGCACACTCACGCAGATGAGTGCTACACGCTCACCGAGATAACGCCGTGCGTGCTCGACGGCAAGCAGCCGCACGTACATGACGACAGCTGCTTCAATGCGCGGGGCGAGGAGATCTGCGGGTATGCGGATTTCGTTCTTCACACACATAGCGAGATCTGCTATGACCAAAACGGTGAGCTTTGGTGCACGCTTCCCGAAATCACGGAGCACACGCACAGCGCGGATTGCTTTGCGAAAAACGATAGCGAGTCACCGCCGAGCGATGGAGTGAGCAGTCCGACCGAGAGTAGCGCGCCCGAAAGCGACGCACTCGAGAGTGCAAAAGTCGGCGAGAACGCTCCGACCGAGGAAAACGACGCCGACAATGAGTCGGACGAGGTGAGCCCCGCCGAGGATTTGACACCGCAAGTGGACAACGCGACCGCGCATGAGGGCGCGGCGGACGGCGAAATACCGCCGAAATCGGCTGAAAGCCCGTCGGTGAGCCTCGCCGAGAGTCCTACCGAGAGCACGGCTGCGAGCGGTTCGGACGAGCATTCGTCGACGGGCGACACCTCCGCTCTTGTCTGCGGAAAGGGCGAGCTTCACGCGCACGCGCATGACGAGTCCTGCTTTGGTGCGGACGGAAAGCTCATCTGCGGGAAAACGGAGCTTCTCTATCACACGCACTCGCGCGAGTGCTTCGGAAAATGGACGCTTGTTTGCACGCTCGACGAACACGTCCACAGCGACGAGTGTAACAAGAACGCCTCCGACGAGACGGATGCGGACGGCGAAGATGCCGAAAACGCCGTCGAGTATTTCTGCGGAAAAGCTGAACACACGCACACGGACACGTGCCGTGACGAAAACGGAAATCTCACCTGCACGCTCGGCGAGCACGCGCACGGCGAGATCTGCACAAAGGCGATCACATACTGCGGCATTGACGCACACGTCCACACCGACAAGTGTCGCCTCGAGAGCGGCGAGATGCTCTGCACGAAGATCGAGCATACGCATACGATAGAATGCACGCGTACCGAGAAGCTGACGGGCGCGGAGCTTGAAAGCCTTGCTTCGAGCATCGATGCGGAGCTTTCGGAACTTGAAAAATCGCTTTCCGTCGGCGCGAGCCTGACCGACGAGCAAATGTCGGCGGCACGCGCGCTTCTCACGAGACTTGACGAAATGTACCTGCGTCGCGAGATCGACGACGAGACTTACGTCAGTCTGTACGCGCGAGGTGAGAAAATCAGCACGGACGCGCTTGAATCCGTCGCCGAGCCGTGCTACGGCACGAATCACATAATCGAGAGAGCGAAATTCCTCGCGGAGTCGGCGGAGGCCGAGATCGAAAGTGTGACGCTTTTGTCTTCCGCGAGCGCGTCGCGCCTCAGCTGGAGCGTGGCGAGAGCCGAAGCGGATAACAAGAGCGGCGAAGACCCGCCTTCAACGGTTCAGGTAGACAGCGCGGGCGGCTCTGACAAAAACGAAACGGACAATGTCGAGGTTAGCAAGACCATCGAGGGCACGAATATCGAGAACGTGTTCGACATCACGCTGAGCGTAAAGACGCAAAGCAAGATCGAAGAGATGTTCTCCGAGCCCGACATGGCGGTCGTCATCGTCATGGATATCTCGAACTCCATGACAGATGACTTCGGCGGTGTTACCCGATATCAGGCCGCGATGACGGCGGCGGAGCACTTCCTTGACGATTTCGCGTCAAAGAACACCCTCGGCGTCAGCAAGATCGGATATGTCGCTTTCAACACGAACGCGCACGAGATCTTCGGCTTGCAGAAATGTACAAACGCGACTGAAGCGGGTGCGCTGAAAAAAACGATGAAAACCGAGACCAGAGAAATCATCAACTCGGAAAAATATGATGAGAATCACTCACGATTTACAAACATCGAAGCGGGTCTGAAGATGGCAAACGATATGCTTGCGGGAGTGAACAACAAAAACAAGTTCATCGTCTTCCTCAGCGACGGTTTCCCGACAACGTATGTCAGCTCCGGCTATAACGGCTACGACCCATATGACAGTACGGGTAAATATTTGCATGATGACGTGCTCAATAAGAAATGCCTTTACGGCACGAGCTACTCCGACAGAGCTGCGGTCAAGGCGCGCGAGATGGCAACATCCATCAAAGCGAGCGGTACCACGATCTTCTCGATCGGTGTCGACGTCGGCGGTCAGATCATACAGAAGTATATAACGCAGAGTGAAAACTCAGACGGATTTTCCGTTGTCGACAGAACGAGCACTACCTATGAGATCGGAAGTGCGACGAGTCTGGAGTCGTACAAAAACTGGCTGAAAGACAGCATCGGTTCGGGCTACTACTACGACAGTACAAACGCTGCCGGACTGCAAGCGGCGTATGATGCGATCTTTGAGCAGATAAAGACGACCGTCGAGACGGCAAACCGCGCCGACTGGGTAGCGGAAGACCCGATCCCGAGCGTCACTCCCGATGAGCTTGAGTTTATCGGAATGTACGACATAAACGGCTCGATGTTCTACACGGATAAAGACGGAAACTTGAAGCCGTACCAAAAACTCGAGGGCAAGCACGAGAACAGCAGCGAGAACACAGCGGCGTATACGACCGACAAATCCACGATAAGCTGGGATCTGAAAAAATCCGGCTACACCGAGGAAAAACTCGGAAGCACGACGATGTACACATACAAGCTGAAATACCGCGTGCGCCTGAAAAACGAGGATGCGGCGTTCAAAGAGGAGACAATATACAACACCAACGGTACGACGACGCTGACCTATAAGACGATAAAGGTCGAAAACGGGAAAACGGAAATGTCGGATCCGAAGACCATCAACTTCCCGATACCGAGCGTCCACGGCTTCCTCGGTGAGCTTGAGTTCACAAAGCTCGACAACCGCGGAAATGCTCTCGCGGGAGTTACGTTCACGCTGACGCACCTTGAGTCGTGCGACAAATGTCACGGCGACGGAAAAGGCCTCGAGATGTCGATGTACACTGCGGTGTCGGACGAAAACGGAATAGTTTCGTTTGAGAAAATCCCATCCGGACACAGCTACGAGCTTGCGGAGCCGAATCCGCCCGCAGGATATCAGCGCGACGGCAGAAAATACATCGTGACGGTGTCGTATGATACGGTGACGGTGACGGTCACCGACAGCGGCGGCAACGAGCTTGAGTGGAATGAAAAGATAATCAACCACACCTCGTATGAGCTTCCGAACACGGGAGGCGGCGGAACCTTACTGTATACCGCAGGCGGTGCGGTGCTGATTTTGGCGGCACTTTGCCTGTTGTATTATAACATCAAACGCAGAAGGGAGGAAAACTTCTCTCCCTGATGTGAAAAAGTTAAATTCCAAACACTCAACAAAAAAATCAAAAATCAAAACCGAAAGGAAAACGAAAATGAAAACAGCAAGAAAAATCGTCGGCATATTGCTGGCACTGATGATGGTCGGAGCAATGATCATCCCCGCTATGGCGACACAGGAAGGCACACTTACCGGCGGCAAGATCACGATCGACAACGCAGTAAACGGTCAGAAGTACAGCGCATATCAGCTTCTCTACATCGAGAGCTATAACGCTGACACGAACTCCTACTCCTACAAGGCAAACTCCGCATGGGAGACATGGCTCAAGGCTCAGACAACATATCTCACATTTGACGATCAGGGCTATGTAACGTGGGTCACGGGCGCAGACGCTGCCGCATTCGCAAAGGCGGCTCAGGCTTACGCGCAAGCGAATGCTACGACTATCACGGCAGATGCTACGGCAACAGCTGCAAGCACAACTGTTGAGTTCACAGGCCTCAAGCTCGGCTACTACCTCATCGACACCACACTCGGTACTCTCTGCTCACTCGACACCACAAATCCGTCTGCTACGATCAAGGAAAAGAACATAGCTCCCACAAACGTAAAGACCGTTGAAGAGGATTCTAACGGCAACTACGGCACGACAAACGACGCAGATATCGGACAGACCGTAAACTTCAAGAGCACCATCACCGCACAGGCAGGTGCAGAGAACTACGTCTTCCACGATAAGATGTCCTCCGGCCTTACATTCGGCAGCGTTACTTCCGTTAAGCTTAACGATGTTGCGGTTGACACAAAGTACTACACCGTAAAGACAACAGATCTTTCCGACGACTGCACATTTGAGGTAGTCTTTACTCAGGAGTTCTGCGACACTCTCAAGGCGAACGACAAGATCGAGATCGCGTACACCGCAGCACTTAACGAGAGCGCAGTAGTCGGTCTCCCCGGCAACCCCAACGAGAGCAAGCTCAGCTACGGCGACAGCTCGATGGCAACCACAGGCACAAACGTAACTCCTCCGAGTGAGACTGTCACATACACATGGGATTTTGACGTTCTCAAGTACGCAAACGGCAACGAGTCTACCGTTCTTGCCGGTGCACAGTTCGTTCTTCTTAACAAGGACGGAACAAAGGTCGCAAAGATCGCAAGCGGCAAGTTCGTAAGCTGGGAGAATGTTCCCGAAGCAGACGAGGGCGTTATCACATGGCCCGACGGCACGATTCTCACAACAGGCGCAGACGGTAAGATCTCCGTCGACGGCCTTGACGCCGATGAGTACAAGCTCCGCGAGGTAAAGGCACCCGACGGATTTAACAAGCTTGATAGAGATCAGAGCTTCACGATCACCGGTGCGACTGAGGATGCCGAGAACGACAATAAGCTCAAGTACGAGACTGTCACAGTCAAGGTAAACAACCAGTCCGGTACAGAGCTTCCCTCCACAGGTGGTATGGGTACTACCGCGTTCTACATCATCGGCGGCGTTCTTATCGTTGCGGCAGTTGTACTGCTCATCACAAAGAAGCGCATGAGTGCCGAGAGATAAGCATATTTTCACATTTTGCCGTACTCTGCGGGCGGGGAGCTCTCCCCGCCCCGAGTACAGCGGCAAGGAGAAGCCCGCAATGAAGAAAAAGAACCGTTTGACGACGATAGTGCTTTTCATACTTCTTGCGGCGGGACTCTCCTTACTGCTGTACCCGACGTTCAGCGATCACTGGAACGCACTGCACCAGTCGCGCGCCATAAGTGACTACGCCGAAAAGGTCGCCGACATGGACGTCGAACTATATGATAAAACTTTGGCAAAAGCTGTCGAATATAACGCTGCGCTTGATGAGAAAAAACTCTCTTTTTCACTGACCGACGCGCAAAAGAGCGAGTATAACTCTCTGCTCGACATTTCGGGGCAGGGAATAATGGGGTATGTCGAGATACCGTCGATCGGCGTGTCGCTTCCGATATATCATGGGACGGACGAGACGGTATTGCAGGTCGCCGTCGGCCACATCGAGTGGTCGAGTCTGCCCGTGGGCGGCGAGAGTTCGCACTGCGTGCTCTCGGGTCACCGCGCACTCCCGAGCGCGAAGCTTTTCACCGATCTCGACGACTTGGTCGTGGGTGACGTGTTCATCCTGCGCGTGCTCGACGAGGTTTTGACATACGAGGTCGATCAAATTCTGATAGTCGAGCCGAACGAAACTTCGGCACTTGAGATCGTAGACGGAGAAGATCTGTGCACGCTGATGACCTGCACACCTTACGCCGTAAATACGCACCGCCTGCTCGTTCGCGGACACAGGATCGAAAATATCGAGCAGTCCGAGCGGGTTCGCGCCACGGCGGATGCCGTGCAGATCGAGCCGTTGATCATAGCATCTGTGATAGCCGTGCCGCTGTTTGTCGCGATGCTCATAATTTTATTATCCCCGCGTAACACACCAAAAAACGAAGGAGGTCGAGACCGTGATGTATTTTAAGCGAGCACTGTCGCTTTTCTTCGCCGTGATGTTATTCGCGCTTGCACCCGCGACGTGCGTGTCGGCGGCCTCGCCGAGCGGTGCGGAGCTTGACGTGTGCGTGATGTACGGAAGCGATGCTGTCGTCGGTATGAAAGTGAATATTTATCTCGCGGCGACTCTGCGCGGCACGGATATGAAGCTGACTTCCGATTTTTCGATGTGCACGGAGCTTCTTTCCGTGGCGGCGGGAGACCCCGATGATGTGCGCCGCACCGCGTATTCTCTCGAGAGCACGGTCATGCTGAACCGAACGATCAAGCCGACGGCAACTGCCGTGACGGGTGAGAGCGGTTATGCCGTCTTTGACGGACTTGTCGCGGGAGTTTATCTTGTGAGCTGTGACAGCGCAATCGTCGGCGGAAAAGTCTACAGTGCCGCGCCGTTTCTCGCGTATATTTACGAGGCGGACACGACGAGCGGCGAGTGCATCGTCGCCATGTCGAAAACGTCGATGAGCGGCGAAAAGCTTGACCTTGAAGTCGTGAAGCTGTGGTCGGATGCGTGCCACCCATCCGCTCGACCTGCTTCCGTTGAGCTCTCGCTCTGGTGCGACGGCAAGCTTTATGACGTGATAACGCTTCCCGAAAACGGACGCTGGAGCCACACTTGGTACGGACTTGACGCCGCGCGAAAGTGGAACATCACCGAGGCTCCGTGCGAGGGTTACGCCGCACCCGAGATCGTGCGCGACGGAAACATCGTGAGCGTTACGAATAAATGTAACAAGACTACGCCGCCCGAGATCGGAGACGACCTGCCGCCGGCGGGTCAGCTGTGGTGGCCCGTGCCGATAATGCTGTTTGTCGGGGTCCTCCTTTGCGCTGTCGGATTTGTATTAAAACGAGGTGTGCGCGGTGAGAGGTAAATGGAAAATCAGCGTCGCTTTGGGGCTGCTGCTTATAGCGGCGGCCCTTTCTTTGACGCTTTATAATGTATCGGAAAGCCGTCGCGCGGGAAATGCCGCGGCAAATGTCGTCTTGAGCCTGCGCGAGAAGATCGGCTCGTCGGAGCTCGCGCCGGGCGCACCCGCAAGCTCCACGGACATGCCGCAGAGCCCCGAACACATCGACGAGGTGTCGCGGGAGATGCC
Organism: uncultured Ruminococcus sp.; assembly: GCA_964461155.1. Taxonomy (GTDB): domain Bacteria; phylum Bacillota; class Clostridia; order Oscillospirales; family CAG-272; genus RUG11130. The sequence continues at coordinate 2,409 of CAYWTG010000030.1, read as the reverse complement.
GTGCATCACGATAGACGGCCTTGACTACATAGGTTATATCGAGTTTCCGTCGCTCGGCCTCACTCTTCCCGTGCTCTCCGAGTGGAGTCTCGACACGCTCGCTCTCGCCCCCGCAAGATACAAGGGTTCGGCGTATCTTGACGATCTCATAATCTTCGCGCACAACTACACGTCGCACTTCGGACGGCTCGGCAGGCTCGGCGTGGGTGATGAGATAATCTTCACCGACGCCGACGGAAATGCTTTTCGGTACGCCGTCACGGAGCTCGAGACGATAGCCATGAGCGATGTCGATGCCATGACGGACGGCGAGTGGGATCTGACGCTCTTCACCTGCACCATGAGCGGCACATCGAGATTCACCGTAAGATGCGAACGTATCGAAAAGTGAAAAATCTATTGACATCTTCGCGTGTGCGAGGTAAAATATACTCAGAAAGTCTCCGCGAGATCGGAGGCGCAACCTGAAAGGCGGTTTTACGAAAATGAAAGAAAAGGTAGTTCTTTTTGACGGAACAAGTCTCGACGCGTTCTATGACGTTGAGACAAAGGGCGCACCCAACTGGGACGTTCACGACGGCGTGTTTACCGTTGTCGATCACAACATCGCAACAAAGGAGGAGTTCGGCGATCAGCACCTCCATGTTGAGTTTTACATCCACGAGGTTCCCGGAAGCGAGGGACAGTGGAGAGGCAACAGCGGCGTTTATGTTCAGGGTTGCTATGAGATCCAGGTGCTTGAGTCCTACGGCAACGAGGCAAAGGACAACGAGTGCGGCGGAGTTTACAGCATCGCGGCTCCCCTCACAAACGCATCCACACCTCCCGAGACATGGCAGACCTACGACATCATCCTCAGAGCGGCAAAGCTCGCCGAGGATAAGAGCGTGCTCTCTCCCGCAGTTATCACGATAATCCACAACGGACAGGTCATCCACAACAACTTCACGCTCCCCTCGAACACTCCCGGCGGCGTGTATGACTGCGTTGTCGAGCGCGGCCCGCTCATGCTCCAGGATCACCGTTGCCCCGTAAGCTTCAGAAATATCTGGATTCAGCCGCTCGACTGACAGCGACAGAACCGTTAACAGATCAAAACACTCGAAGATCCCGCCCACGCGGGATTTTCGCTTTCTTCGTGTCACGCGAAAAATAGGGAAAGTTTTTCCGTTTTCACACGAAAAAAATGAAAAAAGTGTTGACACGGGGCTTGATTTATGGTAAAATAACACGTGAACGGTCTAAACAGGCCGTCTCTCTGCCGCTGAAAATTTTAAGTCAGCGGACTGAAGTCCATAGGGAGGTTAATATGGAAAAAATCATCAACTCTTATGAAACACTCTTTGTGATCTCTCCTGAGCTCTCCGAGGATGCTACCAAGGCACTCATCGAGAAGTTCACGGCACTCATCGCAGAGAACGGTGAGCTCGGCGAGGTAGCCGAGTGGGGTCGCCGCAGACTTGCATACCCCATCGATTACAAGACTGAGGGATACTACGTGCTCGTAAACTTCAAGAGCGCATCCGAGTTCCCCGCAGAGCTTGAGCGTATCTACAACATCACAGACGGCATTCTCAGAGCTATCGTTGTTCGTCACGAGTAATTGACGGCGACGCCTACGTCAAGGAGATAAGTTTATGGCAAATTTCAATTTCAATAAGGTCATCCTCGGTGGCCGCCTCACGGCAGACCCCGAACTGAAAACGACTTCATCGGGTGTATCAGTGGCCTCGTTTACGATCGCCGTAAACAGAAGATTCGGTAATAAAAACGGCGACGGTCCTCAGGCGGATTTCTTTAATGTTACCGCATGGAGACAGCAGGCTGAGTTTGTTACCCGCTATTTCCGCAAGGCAAGCTCCATCTGCGTTGTCGGTTCTGTTCAGAATCGTTCATACGAAGATCAGAATGGCATCAAGAGATACGTGACCGATATTATCGCCGATGAGGTTATGTTCGTCGACGCTAAGAACGAAAGCCCGGCTCCCATTCAGCAGGCCGCGGCCGCATTCGGTCAGCACGCTCCCTCCGCGGCATATATGCCCGAGGGCTACACCGCATACGGTGACGGAGGTGCATCCGCATTCTCCGCAGGACAGGCGTCCGCTCCCAAATTCGAGGAGATCACCGACGATGATGAGCTCCCGTTCTGAGCTCACACAGATAACATAAGAAAGGATCGATTATAATATGGAAAACGAGATCAAGGAAACCGTAGCAGTAGAAGCAGCTTCCGAGACAACCGAAGCAGCTCCTGCAAAGGAAGCAAGACCCGAGAGAACTGAGAGACCTGCAAGACCCGCACAGAAGGGCAACCGCAGAAGAAAGAAAGTTTGCGCATTCTGCGTAGACAAGATCGACAACATCGATTACAAGGATACAACAAGACTCAGAAAGTATGTATCTGAG
>CAYWTG010000029.1:6164-11259 GCA_964461155.1 uncultured Ruminococcus sp. | reverse complement strand
TCGCACTGACGCTGAACGAGCGTGATCGGATGATATGAGCCACGCTCCAGATTTGCGGGGACGGAGAGGTCGTATTCGGGCATAGCGTCGAGCTCACGCTGAAGCTCGAGCTCCTTTAAAGCCTCGCGGCGTGCGCCGAGGCTGTCTGCTACAAAGCCCTTGAGCTCGTTCACAGCCTGTCCGAAGCTCTTCTTCTCCTCGTTCGGAACGGACTTCATCTCCTTTAAGAGCTCGGTCACAAGCCCTTTCTTTCCGATGTACTCCACTCTGAGGCGTTCGAGCTCATCTGCCGTCGAGGCAAGCTCCAGCGCGGCAAGGAACGACTGCCGCACCTCTGCTGTTCTTGTTGACATAGCACTATCCTTTCTGTATCTGAAAGCTTATTGTTTTTTTGTTTTACGCCGTTTTTGGCGGCTGAACGGTGTTTAAAAAAATAAAAAATCCGCGAAGCAGCGCATTAAAACCGTATAAAACGGCATACGCTGTCGCGGGACGGAGCAAGGTGCTCCGCGGTACCACCCGGAATTCCGGCACGAGCCAACACTCATATTCGCTGTAACGGGCGAAGACCGCGACGTGATATTATCTGCGTCGACTCCGAAGGGAAAGGCGCATACCGCAACGTGACCGCCTCCCAGCCTGTGGGCAGCCTCTCTTTAACGTCGACGCGGCACTTGCCGTCTTCATCAATGCTTTATTATTATGAAACACCGATATAAGTATACCACATCTTTCTCGGAATAGCAACAGGATTTTGAATTTTTTTACCCTTTTGCCGTCTCCGAAACGAGCGTGCCGTTCTCTATTTTGTAGATTTTCGAGCAAACGGACAGTACGGCGGAGCGGTGCGTCGTGACGATGCAGGTGACGTTTCGCGCGGCGATGTTTTCGAGCACGCGCTTTTCGGTCTCCGCGTCGAGCGCGCTCGTGGCCTCATCAAGGAGAAGCACGGGTGCGCGTCTCAAAATCGCACGTGCGATGGCAATACGCTGTGCCTGCCCTTCGGAGATTCCTTTGCCTCCCTCTCCGATGACGTGATTTATACCATCGGTCATGCGCGAAACGAAATCCCAAGCGCAAGCGTCGCGCAGTACTTCTTCAAGCTCCGCGTCGTCGGCGTCGGGACGCGCCATGCGCAGGTTCTCGGCGATGCTTCCCGCCATTACCGTGTTCCCCTGCGGGACATAAGATATGGCGTGACGCGTGGATGAGCCGAGCGGGAACGACTCACCGTCGCGTGTCAGCTCGAGTCGGCCGCTCTCGGCGCGTATAAGCCCGAGCATGAGTCGAAGAAGCGTCGTCTTTCCCTCTCCGGACGGGCCGACAAGTGCCACGGTCTCCCCGGCATTTGCCGTAAGGCTTGCATCCGTCAGGACATATCCGTCTCCGTTTTTATATTTAACGCTCACGTTTTCAAGGCGAACACCGACGTGCTCTCCGAAAAGCTTGTTTTCATCGCCGTCAGCCGAGGCAGCCTCTTTTTCAAGTCCCGTCACCTCGCGAAGTCGCTCTGCCGCAACCGATCCCGAAAGTGCGGACGGCACAAGAGAGGTGAGCGCGGAAAAGGACGCGGAGAGCGTGCCTCTCTGTTGGAGGAAAAACACCATCGTGCCGAGAAGTATATCACCGCGCCACAGCCTGTAAAGGCAGTACGCAAGCGCGAGATACTGCACGGCCGTGCTGAGCACGCTGAGGCATATATTCGTGCGGATGACAAATCCGTTGTGCTCGAGAGATATCTCGCGATAGCTGTCGCGACGGTCCTTGAGTGCCTCGGACACCGTCTTTTCGACACCGAAGCTCTTGAGCGTATCTATATTGCGAAACGTCTCGCTCTCGAAAGCGGATATATCGCTCGAGGCGCGACGGAGGCGTGCGGCGTAGCTTCTCTGCTTTTTTATAAGTCTGCGCGACATGAAAAATAATACCGGCGTCGTCGCAAAACACAGAAGTGCCATAATGGGATCATAGTAGCAAATGGCCGCCGTCGCCGCGCACAGGGTGAAAGCATGGATCACCGCGTTCGGAAGCCACGTCACGGCGTTGTTCGCGACTGTCTGAATGTCGGAGGTGAAGCGGTTCAAAAGATCTCCCGTGGAAAAGCGCGATATCTCCGTCCAGTCGGAGTAAATGAGGCTGTCGAAGGAGCACGCGAGCACGTCGTTTTGCATATCTACGTAAAGATGAGCCGCAAAGCGTGCGGAAATGCTCTTCACCGCAAGCGCGAGTACGGCGCAAACGACGCCGAGAACCGCAAAAGTCGCGCACTTTTTGCCGTCAAGCGAATATATCGCGTCGATGAGGTATTTCGACACCATCCCCGTAATGATTCCGAGTGCACTCGTTATCATTCCGAGCACCGTGTATATGACAACGGAGCCGACGCGACACTTTGTAAACGAGAAGATCCACTTCCAGTCGTGAAATATCCCGCGCAGTGTCCCGCTTTTGTATTTTTCTTTGATTATATCAACGCTTCCGCGAACAGGTCTCTCGCTTTTCATACGATCTTGCCTCCGTAGCATTTAGGTGAAAATTGACTTTTTTATTGCATGGCAGAAAAAAATGTGATATAATGTAATATCATATATTTAATGATGTAAAGTGGGGTACTTTGTGCCCACCGCCGAGAGGAGTGTCATGACAGATATCCACTGCCACATACTGCCGCATACAGACGACGGTGCTCAAAGCGTCGCCGATGCCGTCGAAATGGCTCGCGCGGCATGGGCTTCGGGTGTTACCGCCATCGCGGCAACGCCGCACTTTTTAGGCGACGACGCCTCCGTCCGGCTCATACCGACCATACGCCGCCGCACCGCACAGCTCAGAGCAGTGCTCAAAGAGGCGAAGATCCCGATAGAGATATTCGACGGAGCGGAAGTGCTGTGCACCGAAAAGACACGCGCCCCGGCTCAAAACAAAGCTCTTCCGACACTCGGCACGGGGAGATATGTGCTTTGCGAATTTTATTTTGACGAAGACATACGTCGCATCGCAAAGATCCTCGATACGATAGCGCAAGCGGGATATCTGCCCGTTCTCGCGCATCCCGAACGGTATGACGCTTTTTACAAGGACCCGAGCGTCGCGGGATTTTTCTTTGAAGCGGGCTTTGCCCTGCAGCTGAACCGCGGAAGCATACTCGGCCGCTTCGGAGACAACGCACGACACACGGCGCGTTATCTGCTCTCGCACGGACTTTGTCACGCCGTCGCAAGCGATGCGCACAGCCCACGCCGTCGCACGACTCACATGGCGGATGTGTACGAAAGCGTCACGGAATACTGCGGAAGACGCGTCGCCGACGCACTTTTTTCCGAAAATCCGTCGCGAATTCTAAACGGAAAACGCCTGCTCACCCCAAACGAGCTGTGAGGTTTTAGAATTTGGAATTTTTGAAAGACATCCTTGATGCGTGTTTGGACTATTCGAGGTCAACCGAAATAAATTTCACTCAAGCGCAATGTGTTTCCCACGTATCATTATACCACAATTAACATACAACTTCCAGCATTATTTTCATCTTCCGAGGAGGTCATACGCCTTGAGACTGATCAAATCCGCTCTAATCGTTATATTCGTGGCTCTGCTCGCCCTTTTCGCGTTCTCCGAGTACCGCACCCGCTCGATGGGTATCACCGACGGCCCCGTAATCATCGTCGATGACACGATCCCCGAGATCTCCGTCAACGACCCGAAATCGCTCCTGCTTGACGGCGTCACGGCGAGCGACGCGCAGGACGGTGACCTCACCGCCGAGATCGAGATCTCCGGTATCTCACGCCTCCTGTCGGACAACTCCGCCGAGGTCTCCTACATCGTCTTCGACAGCAACGACAATATGGCGACGGCAACGCGACGCTTTAAATATACCGACTACAGCCGCCCGAAAATCTCACTCGACTCTCCGCTTATCTTCAAAAGCGAAAACACATCCGGCCTCATTTCGCATTTCTCGGCAACCGATGTCATCGACGGCGACATTTCCGACCGCGTCAGAATATCATCCCTCGTCCCGACTTCCGACAGCGACATCTACTATGTGTCCGTGCTCGTCTCGAACAGCATGGGCGACTCGGCAAAGCTAAAGCTTCCCGTCATCATCGCGGACTCCGCCGCTCCGTCCGTCACGCTTTCGTCGTATCTCGAATACGTTAACGTCGGTGACTCTGTGGACGCTTCGTCCTTTATCTCCTCCGTCACATACGGCGGTGAGGCACTGCCTGCAGACAGCGTCAAGATCACAGGGGAGCTCGACACGTCAACTCCCGGCACTTACTACATTTTCTACGAATGCACGCATAACGAGCTCGTCGGCCGCGCCGCGCTGACCGTCTCGGTTCGCTGAGCGAAGGAAGCTGACATATGAAAAACAAGAAACTTTTAAAACTCAAAGATATCTCCCCCGCCTGCGTCACGCGTATGCTCGTTCGGCATCTGTGGATGATAATCCTCTCCGCACTCTGCGGCGCGATGGCGATGTCGCTCGCGATCGGGTATCTTCACAAGCCGCTGTACCGCGCCGATATGACATGGGCGGTCACCGCGCGAAAATCTTCGTCCGTGAGTAACACGAGCGTGACCGTCACAAGCGGTATCGCCGAGGTTCTGACGGAACTGCTCGAAACTGACGTCGTCAACAACAGCGTCAGAAATTCTTCCGAAAAGCTTGCGGCCTTCGGCGGCACTTTCTCCGCCTCACAGGTCTCGGGAAGTAATTTCATCACCGTCTCCTGCACAGACGTGACACCGAAAGGTGCTTTTCTCGCTCTGCGCGCACTTTCCGAGCGTTTCCCCGATTTTGCCGGCTACGTCTCGCAAAATACCGTCCTCGAGATCGTCCGCAATCCGAGCGTTTCTTCCCGCCCCATAAACGCACTCAGCGCGAAAACCTATGTGCTTTTCGCGGGATTCGTCGGTGCTGTCGGCATGGCGGCCGTGCTCATCTTCATAATGCTCCGCCGCGAGACCGTTCAAACGGTTTCGGGAGCGAAACGAATGCTCGACGCTCCCGTTATCACCGCGCTCTCTCATGAAAAAAGCATCAAAACTCCGCACGACATCTTCTCGCGCCGCCGCGAAAACGTGCTCA
>CAYWTG010000029.1:0-6064 GCA_964461155.1 uncultured Ruminococcus sp. | reverse complement strand
TGCTCACGCCTCGAGCATGAACACGACGAGCACGCCTCACGCGTATTCGCAGTGACGGGCGTCGGTGAAAACGAGGGTAAATCCACCGTTTCCGCAAATATCGCAGTGATGCTCGCTCTGAAGGGTTACCGCGTCGCGCTCATCGACGGCGACTTTAGAAAGCCCGCCATGAACACGATCTTCTCCGGCGCGTACAGATCCGCTCTCCCTTTAAATAAAATGCTGAAGTTGCCGTTTTCAAAGGAAAACTTCCTGAACTGCATCGTAAGACACAGCGAGTACGGACTTTATATGTGCTTCTCGGACGAGCCCGATTTCGAGCTTCCGAACCTACTGAGCAGTGACGTTATGCGCCGCTTCTTGCACCAGATGTGCGTGTTTGACTACGTCATCATCGACACACCGCCGCTCGGACTGTTCGGCGACGCGGAGGTTTTTGCCGATTTTGCCGACGCTTCGCTCCTTGTGGTAAGGCAGGATCGAACCCCCGCGTGCGACATAAACGATGCCGCCGACGCACTGAAGCAGACGAATAGCAAATTTCTCGGATGCGTACTCAACGATATGATAGGTCCCCTGCCCGACGGCTACGGCAGACGCTACGGTTACGGATATTCTTACGGCTACGGCGCATCGCGTCGCGCTTCGAGCCGAAATTCAGTCGGAGGTGATAACAGTGCCGAGTGATAACAGCAAAACTTTAAACGAGATACCTCCGATAGACCTCTCGGAGCTCGCTTCGCGCATTTGGCAGGTCATCTGCCGCACGTGGCTTATCATCATTGCCGCCGCGCTCGTCACGGGCGGAGTGTACGCCTACCGAGCCAAGAGAGCTTACGTCCCGAGATACGCGGCGAGCGCGTTTTTCTCCGTCGACTCGGGATATTCCGAAAGTGACATATTTTCCTCAAGCTACTACGACAGCCGCGCCGCCGAACAGCTTGCAGCAAGCTTCCCTTATCTGATAAACACCGGCGTCATGTCCGATCTCATCTGCGAACAGCTCGGACGAAGTAGCATGGGCGGCTCGATCTCCGCCGCCGCTGTCGCGGATTCCGGTATGCTCATCATGGTCGCGACGAGCACGTCGCCCGACACGGCGTATGAGATACTGCTTGCCGCGATCGACTGCTACCCGCAGCTTGCGTCGTACATGGTGGACGATCCTCAGCTGATACTCCGCGAAGAACCCACCGTTCCGACGACCCCCGCAAACTCATTTTCGTATAAAGGTCCGTTTTTGAAAGGCGCGCTCATCGGCGGCGGTGCAGTGTTCGCGATAGCGGCAGTCATCGCGCTTTGCACTCACCGTATCGGTGACTCCGATCACCTAAAGCGCGTGCTCAACCGTCCCGTCGTCTCGGTGTTGCCGCTCGTGCAGGAAAAGAAGCGTCGTCGCAGTTCGTCTTTCACCGCACTGCAAAGCGATGAGGCACTCGGCGAGGGAATAAAGCGGCTTTGCCATAAGATCTTGCGACGCAGTGCCGAAAGCACAGCACACGTCGTCCTCGTTACGAGCACGCAAAAGGGCGAGGGAAAGACTACCGTCGCCGCAAATCTCGCACTCGCTGCCGCGTCCGAGGGACACCGTGTCGCGCTGATCGATGCCGACTTGCGAAATCAGAGCGTCGCCGAGCGTCTCGGTGCGCCGCGCTGCAAGCGCGGACTTTTGAAGCTCTCGCGCGAGCGCGATGCCGACGTTACCTCCGCTCTCGAATGCCTCGACTCGCTTCCCCTTTACTACCTGTCATCCGACAGCGTTGAGGGCAACAGATACTCGCTCGAGCACGGCTCGATGAAGCGCATCGTGTCGGCTCTCCGCCGCGATTTCGATCTCGTTGTCATCGATACTCCTCCCTGCTCGCTCGTCGCCGACACATCTCAGCTTTGCAAATACGCAGACACCGTGCTCTACGTCGTCAGAGCGGGAGTTACATCTCAAACGAGACTCATCAGTGCCGTGGATTCCCTCTGTGAGAGAGGCGGCAAGGTCGACGCGCTCGTGCTGAACGGCGCGGACGCGCGTCAGCACCGCTACGGTTACGGCTACGGCTACGGTTACAAATACGACCGACGCAGTCGCTACGGTTACGGCTACGGACGCACGAAGAAATAAGCGACAAATCGAAAATGGAAGCCGACTTCATTAAATCGCTCGGCACAAAAAGAATATAAACAAGGAAAACTCCGAGAATATCACACTCTCGGAGTTTTCCTTGTTTTCAGTTGAAAAGTTTCGAGCTTGTCGGTCAAGGTAAAGTCGCGCTGAGGGCGGCGCAAAATGAGATACCGCGCTTTTGCCTCACCGACGCTGAGGCTCGAAAAACTCAAAAAAGCACAGCCCCCGAAGATGTCGGAGGCTGTGCGATTGAACCTTGGCTTATTTATTACTTGCTCTGCTGATTCTTGTTAAGCATCTTTACAATTTCCTTGATATTCTTCGAGGACATCTTAACATTTCCGATGTAAGAGCTTGCGAGAGAGGACGAATCCTGAATGATAGCCTTCTCGATCGTGCGAACGAACTCACCGGACTGGTTGATATCGCCCTTTGCGTAGATATCGATGATATCGTAGATCTTCGTCTCGAAGATGATGTCGAGCATATCACGGGACTCGGGGTCGTGTGTGCTTCTGCCCTTGAGGAGCTTGTCATAGTATGCGGGCTTGATGTACTTGTAGCTTACTGCAGCCAGAGCCTCGAGAACAACGTCGGTTACCTCAAGGTCACGTGTGCAACGCGGAACTGCGCAGAAGTAGGATGCCCAGTTGCTTGCATAAGAGTAGTACTGAGACTGGGAAGCAGATCCCTTCGGGAGCGGGAGGATACCGAAAGAGACATACTTTTCACGGAGATTGATCGCCTCGGAAGTAGCAGCGAACTCAAAGAGCACGTTACCGTCGATGAACATCTGCTCGATGGACTCAGCACCGTACTTCTCGTCTGCCGACTCACCGGAGTAAACAGCAGCGGTCTGTGTGCCGTCACCCATTACAGCGGAGAAACGGCTTGCAAGGTCGGAAAGAGCCGCCGGAAGCGGATCGTCGACATAGGGAACGCCGTCGTCGTCAAACTTTGTCATGGTCATGCCGTTTGCAAAGAGGATCGCCATTCCGGAGGGATCACCGTATCTGTACTGACCAGCACCGGATGTATTTGCGGGAACGGCAGACGCGATCTCAAACATCTTGTCAAATGTCCACGAGCCATCGCGAACGCTGTCGTAGGGGATGTCGATGTTGTAGTTGTCCACAACATTCTTGTTTACAAGCAGAGAGTATGCGTCTGTGTAGTATGTCGTCATAACAGGGCCTGTGAGGAAGTAGAGCTGACCCATGATGGCGTGTGTCTCGGAAAGTGTGCTCGGCCACCAGTCTGCACTGAGGTCGAGAACGGAGAACTCGTTAACGTTCTCGAGGCAGTCCTCGTTAAAGAGAGGCTGGATCGTTACGACGAGTGTTCCGCCGAGAAGGTCGTAAGCCTTTGTACCGGCCATAACCGCTGTTCTGACGTACTCAACGGTTCCGGCAATGCCCGAACCCTCCTCGACATCGGGAGTAACGCTGTCCCAGTCGATTCCGAGCACTTCCTCGAGCTCACGCTGTCTCTTGTAGAGAGCGTCGTTCTCGATATTACCTGTCTCCTCTTCATCCTCTGCGTTCTGCAAGCAACCGTTTACGTACGAGAAAGTCGCACCGTTGAGATCGTGCTGAGCTGCGAGGTCTGCAAGGTAGCTGTCTACCTTTGCGATGTCTTCGTCAACGTCTTCGCTTACACCTGCGTTACCGCCGGTAGTCTGCGAAGGTTTCTTGTCGTCGTTGCCGCAACCTACCAGAACCGATGTGCACATCAGTCCCGCAAGAAGCAGCGCAAGCAGTTTCTTCATAACTGTTTCTCCTTGGCTTTTTGATTTTACCGAACGCGCGAAAGCCGTCGTGGCTCGGTTTTTATTTACGACGCGACACAATTCCGTCACCGTCGCTTTGTACTATATATTATAGCATTTTAGAGCCCGCAATTCAATCCGCTATATTACACAAAAGCGAGGGTTGATTTTTGTGCAATATGACCAACTGATGGTTTTAAGCCCCCTCGTGGCCGCTCATACACCGTTAAAACATTCGATATTTGTCTTAACATTTCCGCGCCCGAAATCGCAAAAAGAACCCCGTCGTTTGCGATATGCATCCTCAAAAGCGCGTGACTTTCGTGTGCACATCGTGTGACGGAGCTCTTTTATGTACAGAGCGATTACTTTTTATTGTTTTCTATCATCTTCATGATATTTTTGATCTCGCGCGCCGCAAGCTTCGCTCCTGCGGTGTAGCCCGAGGTGATCATCGAAGAGTCGTACTTTATGGCATTGGCGATCTGGCGTACAAACATACCGTACTGGTTGATATCGCCGTTCGTGTAGACATCGACGATGTCGTATATCTTCGTTTCAAAGATGATGTCGAGCATATCGCGCGAGTCTGCGTCGTGTGTGCTTCTGCCCTTGAGAAGCTTATCGTAGTACGCGGGCTTGATATGCTTGAGGCTGAGTGCAGCCATAGCCTCGAGGATGACGTCGGTCATCTCAAGATCTGCGGCACAGCGCGGTACTGCGCAGAAAAGGCACGCCCATGTGTCGGCGTAGGAATAATACTGCGACTGAGAAGCAGCGCCCTTCGGAAGCGGCACGATACCGTATTCCACTTCCCTCTCGCGGAAATCGACAGCCTTACCGGTGTCGGAGAAATAGAACAGGAATCCGCCGTCAACGAACATATCTTCAAGGCTCTCACAGCCGTATTTTTCCGAGCAATCTTCGCTGCGAGCGTAGATGACCTGCGCTGTCTGCGTTCCGTCGCCCATTACAGCCGCAAAGCGGTCGCAGAGATCGACAAGCGCGGCAGAGGGGGCCTCGTCAACGTAGGGAACGTCGTTTTCGTCGAAGTTTGTGAGCTTGAGGCCGTTTGCAAAGAGTATTGCAAGGCCGTTCGGATCACCGTAGCGGTATGCGCCCGCGCCTGTGGCGTTGATCGGAACAGCCGACGCGATCTCGAACATCTTATCGAAGGTCCATGTGCCGTCGCGCACGCTGTCATAGGGAATTTCGATATTATAGTCATCCGCAACCTGCATATTGATGAGCAGACAACACGCATCGGTGTAGTACTTCGTGACGATGGGGCCTGCGAGGATGGTGAGCTCGCCGCCGATGGAATGTGTGTCGCGAAGAGTGGCCGGCCACCAATCGGCGTCAAGATCGAGCACTGAGAAGTCGCTGACGCTCTCGAGGCAGTTCTCGTTAAAGAGCGGACGCATCGTGCCGATGAGGCTTCCATAGCAAAGGTCGTAGTCGTGGCTGCCCGCAAGGACGGACTGCTGTACGTATTCATAGGTCTTTGTTACCGAGCCGTTTTCGCTGTTCGCGGTATCGGGCTTTACGCTGTTCCACGTTACGTTGAAGTTTTCCTCGATCTCGCGCTGTCTGTGGTAGAGCGCGTCGTTTTCGATGTTACCGGTTTCCTCCTCGAACTCGGCATTTTCGGCGACTGCACCGAGATAGCTGAACGTCGTGCCGTCGAAATCATACTGAGACGCAAGAGAAGCGATGTATTCATCGATCTTTTTCATCTCTTCATCGACCTTGGCGACATTATTCGTGTCGGCTGTCGTCTGAGACGGGTCGGACTCGTTTTTGCAACCGACGAGAACCGATAAACACATCAGCCCCGCAAGAAGCAGCGAAAGCAGTTTTTTCATGATTTTCCTCCGAAAGTTAAAATTTTTGTCCGGAAAGGTAAAGGCATCTGCCTAAAGCTTTCCGACAAAGCGCGAGAGCGTATGCCCGCGTTTTTTGCTTCTATATTATATTACTATTATATCACTTTTTTCGGCCGATTTCAATTCGGCATTATAGCCAAAACGCGAGGCGTATTTTTGTGCAATATGCTACCACAAAACGAGCTTCTCTCGCGCGCACGATTAAGACTCGGTAAAAGCTTCGCTATGTGTATTGACATTTGCGCGTTTTTTTGATAAGATAGCACTGTACAAATAAAAGGACTGTATATT
>CAYWTG010000028.1:0-11391 GCA_964461155.1 uncultured Ruminococcus sp. | reverse complement strand
CCCGACCTACACCCTTAGCAGGGGCGCCTCTTCGGCCTCTTGAGTACTTCTCCATAAGCAGACACGACCGTTTCAGAATGTCTACTTGTATATTATAATATATCGCGGCCGATTTGTCAAGGGCTTTCTCGATAATTCTTCACTTTTGTCCGCAAAATCAAATCACAGGCCGTATTTTATCGAGATCCGCTCGAGCTTTTCGCCGAACGGGCGCGCCGCGAGTGCGAGAAACGCGACGTTCGATATCATATACACCGCAGTGTGCGGAACGGCCGTCACGAGCGCGGCGAGGTACAGCGAAAAATCGAAGTTTCCGTTATACCACAGCACCGTCCAAACGTCCATTATAAATGAATACGCCACTCCTGCGAGTGCGCCGTAAGCGAGAAGCAAGACGCGACTTTTTTTGAGTGCGGGGGCAAGATATCCCGCGAAAAGGCCGCACAGGCCGAACGCGAGCATTTGAAACGGAGTCCACGGTCCCTGCCCAAAGTAAAAATCCGAGATCAACGCGCTCATCGCGCCCACGGTAAATCCGGCTTCGCCGCCGAGATACATGGCGGATATGACACTCAGTGCCGTTATCGGCTTGAAGACGGGGATAAATCGTCCGATGACACACATGGCGGTCATGACCGACACCATAACGGCGCGGCGCGAGCCTATCCTGCGCTTTTCAAATCCCGTAAGGAAAAAGATCACCGACAGCACCGCCACGCCGAGTGAGACGATAAGATGCTTTTTCTCATCGACGAACACAGCACCGAGCACCACCGTCGCAGGCAAAACGACAAACGGAAGCGCACGGCGCAAGACTTCGCGCAAGCGGTGATTTTTTATAACGATCACAGCGACTTTTCCTCCGATGTGTTTACTCCGAATCGCGTGAGAAGCTCCTCTTCCGTCACCGAGGCAAAGCTTCTCCGACAGGTCATTCTGCCGACGGCGGTCGTGTATATCTCGTTTGCGGCGAAAAATTCACGCGTCGGCGCGACTGAGACTATCTGCCCGCGAAAGAACATCGCGCATCTGTCCGCGCACGATGCCGCGAGAGTCGTGTCATGCGTGACGCAAAGCACGGTAGTACCGTTCTCTTTGAGCTTTTTGAGTATCTCGACAAGTCTCTCGCGATAGGGCGCGTCAAGCCCTTTTGTCGGCTCGTCGAGCATGAGAAGTCGCGGAGATGTTGCGAGCACACGCGCAAGTGCGACAAGCTGTGCTTCGCCGCCCGAAAGGTCGTAGGGATGTCTGTCGAGCAGATCGGAAATATCAAACGGGACCGGCGCGTCGCCGAGTTCTTCGCGCACGGTGCTTTTCACGAAAACGGAGTTTATCTCCTGAACGAGAAGCGACAGACATCCGTCGTAGAGAGAGCCGTTTTTGTAGTCGCGAAGCTTCTTTCCGAAGACGCGTATTTCGCCGCTGTACGGGTGGTAAAGACCCGCCGCCGCGCCGAGAGCCGTGCTCTTTCCCGAGCCGTTCGCACCGAGGATGCAGAATATCTCTCCCTTATTGACTTTAAACGAGAGCGACGAGAGAACGTCGGGAAGCTCACGCGCGTAGCGAAAGCTCACATTTTTAAATTCGAGCGCGCGTTCCGTCATTTCGCCGTGGTGCTTCTTGCCGCTCGTGTCAATGTCGTGCGTGACGTCGTTGAGTGTGGAGTCCGAGCACGTGGTCTTGCCGCGCTTGCCCTCGCCGTTTATCGTGCTCGCAAGAGAGCCAAAACGCTCGGTCGAAAGTCCGTCAAGGAATCTTCTGCCGCCGCGCACATCAAGCGGGCACGCTCCCTCTCCGCCGAGAGACGAAAATATTCTCGCCGCCGACGGCATAAACGGAAGAAGCGAACTTCGCGCGTCGGACGACACGGCACGCGTTGCCTCGCCGTAATACGAAACTTTTCCGTTCTCCATAAAAAGAAGCTTGTCTCCGTCGCAGATGAGCTCCTCCGTGCGGTGCTCCGATATTATGACCGTCAGCCCCGTGTCGCGGTTCAGGCGACGAAGCGACGCGATAAAATCGGCGGCGGCCACGGGGTCGAGGCGCGATGTCGGCTCATCGAGGATGAGCACTCGCGGCGACATTACCATGACCGAGGCGAGCGCGACAAGCTGTGCTTCACCGCCCGACAGCTCGTCACATCTGCGATCGAGAAGCCGCTCTATGCCGAAATACGCGGATATTTCCGCGATACGTCGCGCGGCCGTGCTTCGGTCGACGTTAAAATTCTCAAGTGAAAAAGCGAGCTCGTGCCACACACGATCCGTGACAAGCTGATGCGCCGGCGACTGCATCACAAAGCCGACAGTCGAAGCAAGGCAAGCCTCGGTAAACTCGTCAAACGTGCGGCCTTCGAGATAGATTTTCCCCGAAAGCTCACCTCGCGGGGCTATCTCGCACTTTAACAGGCGCAAAAGCGTCGTTTTGCCGCTTCCCGTCGGGCCGCAGACGGTCACGAAATCTCCCGCCTCAACGCTAAAGGAGACGTCTCGGACGGCACGACCGCTCGACTGCGGATAAGCAAAGCTCACATTTTCGAGGCGTAGTATTTCCATTTCAGCATCTCCTTTACTTCGACTGCAATAGGCATAAGCACAAGTGCCGCGTATGCACAATACCCGACTGCCGCGCGGACTCCGATCTTCGGTACGGTGACGGCGGGATAAAAAACAAAATATGTCTTACCGAGGCACAAAAGGCAAACAGCCGACAGCAGAAGCGTTACGCCGAGAAAGACAAAATCCGAAGCTTTAAATCCGAACGGGCTGACGCGGGATCGTCGCGACGTGCCGTAGCCTCGGGCGGCCATGCTGTCGGCACTTATGATCCCGTTTTCGAGCGACCAGGTAAGAAGTGCCGACAGATTTGACACGCTCGCGCGAAATGATGTAAAAAGGCTGTCATCCTTGTACGCGCCGAGCACACGCTGTGCGTCGGAGATGCGCTTTCTTTGTCTGAGCATCATCGGAACATATCTGAGCGTCATTGACAGCACCAGAGCGGCACGTGCCGACAGCACCGAGAAAATATAAAGAAGCCTTTCCGAGGTCATGATACTCGAAAAGGTGTAAAACCAGTACAACACGGCAGATATTCCCCCCGCCGCGACGACTCCGTAAAGTATCGCTTCGAGAGTTATCGGAGCGTTGTTTATCACCAAAAGCACGCTCTCGCCGTTGTGCGACACTATCGGATTCACCGCCGCGCTCGCGAGGAAAACGAGAAGCGTCGCCACGTGGCGGGCGGCCGTTTTCTCGCGCCCTCGACAGATGATCGAGAATGTCAAAACTCCGCCGATGAGTGAAAGCGATGCGAGGACAGGATCGAATCTAAGCATTACGACAAGGCTCACGCAGACAAAGTACAGCGCGATCGGCGCGGGATTGAACCTTTCAAGTCCGCTCATCGCTTTCACCTCCTTTTAGTCATTAATGATCTGTTCGAGATCGCGACCGAGGTCGCAGGTGTATTGCCACGATATCTCGTCACCGTCGGAGAGGAGATAATCGGCGGCGGACACAGACGGCATCTCGCCGTTTACTGAATACATCCACCCCGAAAGGTCACCGAAATCGAATTCGTAGAGATATGCTATGCCTTTCACATACGCGCTGCCCGAGGTGCTCACGTCGAGATGTATCTTATATTCGCGGGCAGCCTTGACGAGTATGTCATAAACGGACTCGCCCTCGCCGAGCGGCATCTCGACTTTATCAAGTATCACGCCGTCTTTCGGGATGTATTCCCCATCCGCCTGCCCGGCAACGGTGTCACATCTGACATTCAGCGTGACCGCGCCGACTGCGGCATTTTCCTCCGTCGGGCTGTAGTACTCGTCTGCGGTTTTAATATCTGCCGCCGCGACGAGCACGCAGAGCACGAAAAGCACGAGAAGCGTCGCCGTGAGCGATTTTTTATTTATCTTTCGCAAAACGGCCAAAATCACGAGCACAACTGCGGCGGCTGTGACAAGCGCGGAGATTATGATGATCTTCGGCGATATGACCTTGCCGCTCGCACCGTCCGTCTTTCCCGCATCCGCGCCTCCGACGTCTGCCGCTCCCGAGCTCGGATGAAGCTCTTCGTCACCTGCGACGGATGCTGTACCGTCGGGCTGTTCTGTCGGCTTGTCGGGCGAGGCGTTGTCGTCGAGTATATAAAACGGGCTCTTCCCGTCTTTCATTCTCACATAAGAAAGTGCGCCGTAGAGACTTTGCACCGTCGCACTCTCGTTTGACGCGCCGCCGAGCTCGTGGCAGAAGCTTCCGTCAGTCAGTCTGAAGCTCTCAAGTGCATCGAAGACCGTGCGGCCGTTTTTTATAAATCTCTCGTCCGAGGCGGCATCGATACCGAGCGCGGACAGGGCGCAAATGACCTGAGCCGAGCTTTCGGGGTTTTCCGCGCCGAAGCTTGCGTAGCCTCCGTTCTCGCGCTGTCTTTCCGACAAAAACTCAACTCCGTGTTCGGCACTCGCGCGTATTTCGGAATTTTCGTCGCACATGGGCGCAAGTGCCTGCAAAGTCATCGCGGTCGCGTCCACGTCACCCGCGTTTCCGATAAGGGCCCAACTGCCGTCGGAATTTTGAAGCGACAAGAGCTCGTCTGGCACCTCCAACGCCGAATAACGGCTGCTTTCACAGCCGTTATTCATCAGATGCAGTGCAAATACAAAGCTCATCAGCCCGCTTTCGCCGACTGTGTTTTCCATAACATCGGCGACATACGGGTCATCACCGGCTCCCGCGGCGACGAGTAAAAGTGCGTATTTCTGGCGTGAGGCGGCGGAAACGCCCGTCGCGCCGTCAAGAAAATCGAGAAGCGAGGTGCGGTACGAAGACAGATCATACTCGCCGCTTTGAGCGAGAGACAGCACATACCACTCGGAGTTCCCCGCGTTTCTTGCGAGATCTCCCGAAAGAAGCTGTTGCGCGTTTTCGACCCCGCATTCGGTTAGCTTATACGATATTACGCCGTCGACTATGCTCTGCGCCGCATCGCGCGCGTCCTGCGCACAGATCGTGAGCGGCAGGGACGACAGGACAATGATGACGCAAAGAAGCGAGAGAAATGCGGCTCGGAGCTTATTATTCATTTATCTTCTTTCTGTTTGCGAAGACGACAGCCGCCGCGAGGATGACTGCGGAAGCGGCGAGGATGACGACCTCGATTGCCGCGTCACCTGTCGGAGGTGCGCTTACGACATCGTCGTTAGTATCGGAAGCGTCGGCTGTGGGAAGCGTGATCTTATCTTTGATAACGGTGAGCTCAAGTGCGGGCGGGACGAGCACTGAGGACGCGCTCTTTGCGCTGAGCAAGAATCGGCCCTCAATGTCATACGAAAGTGTCGCGCGACCCTCGGCATCGGTGAACACGCCTGTCGGCTCGCCGTCGATGAGGATCTCCGCGCCCTCGACGGGAACGGTGATCGGTGTACCGTCAGCGTCATATCCCGCGCTGAGGAGAGTTACGGTGAACTCCTGACCGGGCATAACGGATGCGTCGATGGAGTCAAAATAGCAGTATGTATCGCTCCATGCTTTGAGATCGGTGTAAACGAAAGCCGAAACGAGGTCGCCGTCCTTTACGGTGTCGGCAAGGCTCCACGAAGCCTTGTTGTTAACGTAGTAGCCGTAGCTTCCGCCGTTCTCCGCTCCCCAGAGCTTTGCGAGAGAAAGACCCCATTCGCTCTGAACTGCGGCATATCCTGCGGCAGCACCGCCCTCGTATGCCGCCTCATGTGCAGCGTAAAGCGCGTCGTTTACGGTGATCGCACCGTCAAAGTCGATGTCCTTTACGGTAACTTTCTCGCGAACGAGAGCGAGCTTGCCGTCGGCATCGGCGATCGTGACGTACACCTCGGTCGTGATGTCGGTCGCAACATTTATGATGCAAACCGGAGGAACGAGAACTGCGTCATCGCTCTTCGCGCTGATGACATTGACGCCGACGCCGTCAAGGAGAAGCTCTGTGCGACCCTCGCTGTCGGTAACAAGTCCGGTGTTCTTTCCGTTAAGTGTGATGTTCGCTCCTGCGACGGGTGCTGTAACGGGAGCATATGTCACGGGGTCGAATCCAACGGACATAAGCGTGAGCACGAGCTTTGAGTCAAATTCCACGGACGCACGGTCTATGTCGAAGTAGCAGTACTTGTCGCTCCATGTGACAAGATCGGTGTAAACGAAGGCGTCGATGATATCGCCGTCCTTTACGGGATCGGCAAGGCTGTTTGCAAGTTTGTGGTTTACGGCATATCCGTAGCTTCCGCCGTTCTCCTCACCCCAAAGCTTTGTGAGAAAAAGGCCGGCAGTGCTGCTTGTTGCGCTGTAACCTGCGGCCGCGCCGCCCTCGAATGCCGCCTCATGTGCAGCATAAAGCGCGTCGCTTACGGTAAGCGCGCCGTCTGCGTCAAAATCCTTTACTGTGACGGCTTTCTGAGTCAGCACGAGCTGTCCCTTGCCGTCTGCGATCGTAACGCTGACGCTCGCGCTCTTGTCGCTTGCGCTGTCCGCGAAAACGGATGTGCCGAAAAGTCCCGTGAGAAGCACGGCGCAAAGCACGACAGACAAAATCTTTTTCACTTTTTTGTTCCTCTTTTCTTTTGATTTTATGCTAAAGCCGAGTCGCAAGTCGCGAGTCGCCGCTTTACCAAAAAAAACAGAGTGCGAACCTGAAAAAGGTCGCACTCTTCACACCAAAAGCTTGTGTTAACCCGAAGAAAATACGGCAGGGGTCCTGACTTATGCCGTGCGTCAAAGCGCACGCAGAGCCCGCCACGCGTCTCGCGCACGGCGTTCTCCTTTTTGTCAAATACAGTAATGGCGGTTGTTCCGGATTTGAACCGGATTTCCTTTTGCATCTACTCAGCTTACAACTTTTCAAACCGTATCTTCAAGTATATCGTTTTGCTTATTATAACATCTTTTCGAGCGTTTCGCAATAGCAAAAGTGAATTTTCCGCCTGCTTTTGAAAAGTTTTTCAGACCTCGAGCCCGGCTTCGTACGCGCGGCGCACGGCGTCAGTATTTTCGACGGCGTCTTTCTCGTAAACGCCGTTTCCGATGATGACTCCGCGCTCAACGGCTCCCTCGATGCAGTCGGCATATCCGCGTAGGCAGGCGATGGTCGTGTCTGCCGACGAGAGCTCCTCATCTGCCATCGTAACGATGTAGTAAAGCTCCTTGTTTTTCACCTCAGTCCAGCGCGCAACGGTTCTGTCGATGACGGCTTTGAGCTGTGCGTCGACGGAATAAAAATATACGGGCGAGGCAAGGACGAGCACGTCGGCGTCGATCATGTCCTGCAAAAGCTCTGTCATGTCGTCATCATGGACGCAACGTCCCTCATGCTCGGTGCAATAATAACAGCCGAGGCACGGCGCGATCCTTTGTCCGCGACGCGCACGAGCGACACGTCATGTCCCGCCTCTTCGGCTCCGCGCATGAACTCCCGACACAGTCTTTCGCTGTTCCCGTGTCTCGGGCTTCCCGAAAGGATAAGTACACGTTTTTTCATATTCGTTCTCCTTTATTATGAGTTATGCTTTCAGTTTTTTCTCTCGCCCGCGATCTTCGCGAAAAGCTCCACCGTGGAGGGGTCGCTGTGCGAGAAGAATGAGCTTTTGCGAGTATCGAGCGATGATATAATGTCCATGTCCTCCACCGACAGCGCAAAGTCGAACACGTCAAAGTTTTCGATCATTCTCTCGCGGTGCACGCTTTTCGGAATTACGACGATGCCCCTTTGCAGGTGCCAACGGAGGATTATCTGCGCTGTGCTCTTCGAGTATTTTTCGCCGAGGCGGCAAAGCTCCCCGAGCTCGAACATTCCTCCCCTGCCCTCGCCGAACGGTGCCCAAGCCTCGCTGACGATTCCGTATTTCGAGTTCCACTTAACGGCCTCGTCCTGCGCGTGATGCGGGTGGATCTCGATCTGATTCACCATGGGGCACACGTCCGCAAACGACGCTATATCGACTGTACGATCCGGGTAGAAATTCGAGACGCCGACAGCGCGAAGCACTCCCTCTCCGTATAGCTTTTCGAGTGCTCTCCAAGCACCGTACACGTCTCCGAAAGGCTGATGTAACAGCATCAGGTCAATATGATCCGTGCGAAGACGCTTTAAGGATCCTTCCACGCTTTTCATGCATTTGTCGTAGCCGTAGCTGTCGATCCACACCTTTGAAGTTATAAATATCTCGTCACGCGGGATGCCCGATGCGGCGACGGCCGCGCCGACCTCGGCCTCGTTCATGTAGCTTTGCGCCGTGTCGATGAGGCGGTAACCGACCTCGAGCGCGTCGCCGACGCACCTCTCACACTCCTCGCGCGACACCTGATACACGCCGTAACCGAGGCGCGGCATTTTGACTCCGTTTGATAATGTAACGTATTCCATTTGCTTCTCCTTTCGTTTTCATTATCGCAAATAATTCCGACATCAGTATATCACACATTCTGTTAACGCTTTGACGTATAATTGTTATTATTATATAAACTTTCCGTTATTTCTGCCGTTTTCGGCTTCATCGGCGGCGACCAAAGATGACTTTAAGCGGATATTTTCTTCGAGAGAGCGCGCGGCAAAGCTCTGCGGCCTCGTTCTGTCGCAAAGCATATATATCGTTCTCTGCGGAAGCTTTTCGACAAGATCTATTCTGTAGAGCTCGCCTGCGGCGATGCTGTCTGCGGCGAGCTCCTCCGGGACAAAGCCCACTCCGAGCTCGCTTTTTATCATCGGGAGAAGCTGATCTGCCGTCGCGACCTCGATATCCGGGCGAAGCTCGAGCTGTCTGTCGGCAAAAATGCGCGCGTAAAACTCATAAGTACCGCTCTGCGGCGAGAGGCAGACGAGCGGATAGCGGCAAAGATCCGAAAGCGTTCGCGGCTTTTCGGCAAGATCTCGCATAGAGCGGCCGCACACGGCGATCTCCCTGAAATGCTTCAGCGGGACGCGGCGCAGTCTCTCTCGCTCGAGCAGAGGCCCCGTGACCAGCGCGATCTCGGCAAGCCCGTGCGTGAGCGCGTCAACTGCCTGCGGCGTCGTGTGGTTGCTTATGCGTATTCTGATGCCGGGGTGCTCGCGGTGGAATTCTTTCAACACCGGCAAAAGGAAGCAGTGAAGCGCGACCTCGCTCGCAGCCACGGAAACGACCCCCGTCTCGAGGCTTCGCGTTTCGGATATCTCCTCCTCGCCCATCGCGATATGCTCCATCGCTATCGATATGTGCCTGTAGAGAGCTTCGCCCTCCGGGGTCAGCTTTACTCCCTTGTTCGTCCGTGAAAACAGCGTGCATCCGAGCTCGCCTTCGAGAGTCTTCACCGTGCGCGTGATATTCGGCTGACTTCCGAGCAAGACCTCCGCCGCGCGGGTAAAGCTGCCGTACTTTGCGACGTAATAAAATATTCTGTAGTGATCGTAATTAATGTACATAGCTCGTTATGCCTTTTTGATATAATGAAAATTTGTTTTATACTCTTTACATATGGACTAAAGTGTATTATACTTTTGTACGACAGTGTTGTCAAGCTTTTTTCGGAGGTATTTCAAATGAATAAGGATCTGACGGTCGGAAAGCCGTCAAGTGTGCTGTGGAAGTTCTGTCTGCCGCTGTTCGGCAGCGTGATCTTCCAGCAGCTTTATAACATCGCAGACAGTCTTGTCGCGGGAAAGTTCGTCGGTGAGCTTGCACTCGCCGCCGTCGGCAACAGCTATGAGATCACGCTGATCTTCATCGCGTTCGCCTTCGGTTGCAACATCGGTTGCTCGGTTATCGTCTCTCAGCTCTTCGGCGCGAAACGCTACGGCGACTTGAAGACGGCCGTATACACAACGCTCATCGCGGGCGGCGTCCTCTGCGCCGTTCTCATGACGCTCGGCCTGACGCTCAGTCGACAGCTTCTCACGCTTATAAACACACCGCAAAATATAATGGACGACAGCGCGCTTTATCTTGACATTTACGTGCTCGGTCTGCCGTTCGTTTTCTTTTACAACATAGCGACGGGAATTTTCTCCGCGCTCGGCGACTCTCGCACACCGTTTATTTTCCTCGCGTGCTCGTCGATCGCCAATATCGGCATGGACATCTTGTTCGTCACCGCGCTCGGCATGAAGGTCGACGGCGTGGCGTGGGCTACGTTCATCTGCCAGGGAATAAGTTGCATCGCGGCACTTATCGTGGTATTCCGCCGATTTGCGTCGATAAAGACGGACGAGAAAGTCAAAGCTTTCTCTTTTCCGCTCCTGCGGCGAATCGCGATAATAGCCGTTCCGAGCATTTTGCAGCAGAGCTTCATCTCGATCGGAAACATCGTGATCCAAGGCATCATAAACGGCTTCGGCGCACCGACCGTGGCGGGATATTCGGCGGGAATAAAGCTCAACAATCTCGTCATCACATCGTTTACGACTCTCGGAAACGGAATCTCGAACTACACGGCGCAGAATCTCGGCGCGGGAAAGCTCGAGCGCATTCGTCCCGGATTTCGCTCGGGTCTTGCCATTTCGGTACTGCTCTCGTTGCCGTTCACTGCGGCTTACATGACGCTGGGACGCTTCCTTGTGTCGCTTTTCCTCGACTCTCCGTCGGAGACCGCGCTGACTGTCGGCGCACAGCTGCTTCTCATACTCTCGCCGTTTTACTTTGTCATTGCGACGAAGCTCACCTCGGACGGCATACTTCGCGGCGCGGGTCGCATGAGCTCCTTTATGGTCTCTACATTTACGGATCTCGGTCTTCGCGTTCTGCTTGCCGCCGTATTGTCGCGTCCTCTCGGCTCTGTCGGAATTTGGCTCGCATGGCCCATCGGCTGGACACTCGGCTGTGTGGTATCGCTGATTTTCTACAAACGTGAAAAATGGGGAAACTTCGCGCAAAAGGCTGAAAATGCCGACGCCGAAGCGTAATGTATAACTAAAAACGACATACGCATATTGCAAAGAGACATATGCTTCTCGCAAATACATAATCTCCGAAAAACGGATGCGCGACCAAAACGGACGCGCGTCCGTTTTTCCGTGCCGTTTTAGCCGTTCGTCATCTCGCGAAATTACAAAACACCGGGTGCAGTCACTTTGCACTCGGTGTTTTGCCAATCCTTATTTATCTTAAGCGGGTAATCGACGCAGGTTATTTCAGAACCGATACAGCGTCGGAGATCGTCTTTTCAAGAGCCTCCTTGCCGTACTTGTCCACCTCGGCCTTGTTCTTTTCGCCGTGCGTCAGGCAGCCCGCGCCGCCTATACAGCCACCGCTGCACGCCATTCCTTCAATGAAGTTTGCGTCCAGCATATTCTTGCTCTTCTTGATGAGAGCCGCGCGGCATGCCTCGATGCCGTCGCAGGACACCGCCTTGAGGTCAAAGTCGATATTCTGCTCACGGAGACCCT
>CAYWTG010000027.1:0-11509 GCA_964461155.1 uncultured Ruminococcus sp. | reverse complement strand
ACTTTATTCGGCTCTTGGTTCTTCTTGGCTGTGCTCGGCGTGATTTGTTTTCTCACGCGCAATGTTGTCTCGCCTACGGTGTTCCTCGCACTTTGTGCGGTGCTTCTTCTCGCACTTGATATAATTCTCGTGCGCACTTTATTCACCGCAGGGGTTCGAAGCTTTAAAAATCTGTAAATACAAATGCGGAGCTTGGTTTACAAGCTCCGCATTTCGATCGCCGGCGAAGATCGTCGGCGGTTTGAGCATTTCGCGATTGCCGGTGCGAAATACTTTTTTTGAATAAATCAATATCTGCCTATGAGGTGATACGGGATCTCATCAAAATCGCGGACGACTTCGTAAGCCTCGCAATCCTCTCTCAAACGGTAATCGCCGTTTTTGTAGTCGACGAATATTTTGTCAAGGTGAGTGAGGTCTTCTATATAGTTGTCCGTAACTGCACTGTAGTGAACAGGCCCCCAGCCGTAGCCGCCGATATTTTTCGCGGCATTGCTGTAGATATTGTCGCAGATGAGCGAGAAAGCGGGGTTAAACGCAAAGTGAGGCGCGTATTTGTCGCTGCTGTCCTGCAATATCTGCGCAAGAAGCGGGAAATTCTCTCGCCAAACGGTGGTATTGTACGGCGTGCTCTTATAAAGTCTCCACAAAAATCCGTTGTCGCCGAGCGCGTAGAAGCTGTTGCCGTTGCGGTTTCCGCTGTAAGGACGTGCGTCGTACATACAAGCACTTCCGCCGGTGTTTATGATTATATTGTTGACAACGGTCTGTCCGAAGCCACCGCCGATTGAAAATCCGTGTCCGCCTACATTTACGATGAGGTTTGAATACGCACTCTGGTATGCCATGCCGTCATCCCAGTAAATTGCCGCGGGAGCACGCTGATTTGTGCCGATGTTTGCGAAGATGTTGTATCTTACGATATTTGCACCCGATGTCCATGACGAGCCGTTATAATACGCACTGCAGTCCGACGCGAGCGTTGTGCAGTCATGTACGTAGTTGTACTCGAAATAATTGAGATTTCCCGACATTCCGGTCGCGTTCGAGGTCGAATATGCCATCTCATTGTGGCTGATGGTTATTCCCTGTCCGCTTGCTGAGATCGCGGGAGTAAATGTACGCGTGTACAGTCCCCAATGAGTGACGAGGTTGTTGTCGATGAGGTTATGTGATTTCGTAAGCGTGCTCTTGACACCGCCGGTAACGACTATACCATAGCGACCGATGTATGATAGCTCGCAGTCGGTGACTTTAGTATAATAAGAGCTGTCGATCTGTACCGCGCTTCCCATTATCGCGTGAAAGTTGCAGTCGTTGAGTGTGACATTTCTCAGATTGTTGCCTTTCAGGCCGTCTCCGCGTGTTCCCGTGAATGTGAGTCCGTCAAAGGTGACGTAGTCGCAGTTGTTCATGCTTATGAATTTGTCCTGCATACTTATCGTAAGTTCGATTGACGCGGAAGACAGCTCGGTGTTCGGGTACAGATACAGCAGACAGTTCTTGCGGTCAAGATACCACTCGCCGGCTTCATCGAGCTCCTCGAAAATATTGAAGAAGAAGTAGTAGATCGAGTCAAGTCCCGTCGAGGAGGCGCGCGACCATGTTACTACGTTCGATGTTTTGTCAAATCTCAGCGGAGAGGTGACCTCGTTCCACTCGTTGCTCATCATACCGACGCCCCAGACTTCGTTGTCAGCTCCCCAAGTTGCGGCTCGCTCCATATCAACCTCCTTGATGTAGTAAGAAGCTGGCGAGCGGCTCTTGATTCTGCGTGTCGCAAGAAGCCCGTCCGAGCGGTTCGGATACTGCGCAAGGGCGTAAAGCTCGCGATCGACGGATATCTCAACATTAGTGCCGCGCATAGACGACGTGCCCGTCTGAGCGAGCGTCAGCATATCGGATGTGATGCCGTATTCCTTCAAATCCGCTACGCGGACGTTTTTCTGTGCGTCCTCACTCAGGCGCGAAGCCGAGCTTCCCGTGACGGGGAGAAAATCCGACGGGTCAAGCGTGGTCGAGCCTTTGAATACGACCTCGCCGTCGCCGTATGCCGTGTAGATTATCGGACAAGAAGAAGTTCCGCTGTCGGCGGACGTGAAAGATACGGTCGAATACGCGGGGTAAACGCCTGCCTTAAACGCGACGGTTATGCCGTCTTCGGGAGCTTTTCCCGAAGACTTCATCTCGGACACGGCCGCTTTGGCTCTCTCCATCGAGGCGTAGGGATTATCAAACGAGCCGTCCCCCGATGTGTCGTTACCGTTCGGAGCTACATAGATCTCGGCGTCTGTCACGAGAGTGCGTTCCTTTTCGGTATAATCGGAGTATATCGACGGTGTCGGATATTTAAAGTACGGTGAGGTCACAGTGTCATGCAGCGTCACTTCCGCTTCGCTGTCGCGTCCCTCAGGCGTAGCTTTATACGTCATACCGGTGTTCGGGTCGGTAGATACCGAGCTTGAAGCGCACGCGGGCAGGACGAGCATTATCGCCGCAAGTGCGGCAGATACTATTTTCTTCATGTCAAACCTCACTTTTCATAAACAATCGGGAATTCGTTGTCGAATGCGCTGAGCTTGTAGATCTGCTCATACGTTTCCCTGTCGCCTCGGAAATGAAGCTCTTTGACTGCCGTGTTATAGAGAATTCCGCTTCCGATGAGTTCGAGATTGTCACCGAATGAGGCTTCGGTGAGCCATAGGCAGTTGTAGAACGCCCAGTGACCTGCATAAGTACAGCTGTCGGGCAGACGGACTTTCGTGAGCGAGCATCCCTCAAAGGCATATTCGCCGACGATCTCAAGACCGTCGTTGAAGTTGAAGCTTTCGACAAGGCAGTTCGAGAAAGAATATTTTCCGATCTCTTCAAGTGCGTCGTATGTGTCGACGTGAGAAAGAGAGGTGCACATATAGCACATATAATCGGGAATGCGCTCGAGATCTCTCGGGAGCTTTATCGAGCCGAGCGATGTGCAGTAGTAGAAAGCGGCTCGTCCGATCTTTGTGACGGATTCGGGGATCGTCACGCTCTCAAGCGAGGTGCAAAGCGAGAACGCTTCGGTGTCGATAAACTCAACTCCCTCGGGAATATTAACGCTGACAAGTTCGCGTGACTCTTTGAAAGCTTCTTTTCCGATGGATGTGACACGAATACCGTTAAGGCTTGACGGGATAGTGAGATGCTTAACGAATCTCACGCCGTTATAGCCCGTGATCTCGGCGGTGCCGTCGGTTTTGATCTTGTAGATAAATTCGGGAACCATTTCGGAATCGAGATCGGCGACTTTCTTAATTCTTAAATCAAGGCTAAAGGTCTCGGTCACTTCTTGAGTCGATTTATTCTTTATCGCGATATCGAGCGTGACGTCATATGTATCGCCGACGTGGAGCGCGGCATAGTCGCTGTTTTTGAGCTTTTCAAGCTGGGACTCATCGAAAACAATTGTGTACTTTTCTTCGTTGAGCTCGCTTCCGCATACGATGAGTATGCGCGAAAGTGTCTCTGTGTTTACGGTGCTCTCATCACCGAGAGATATGAGCGATCTGCCGTCGACGCTGTCAAGTACTGCTGACATTTTTACCGCCGACTGATGCATCGGATCTTGTGTCAGATAGGGCGCGAAACGCGAAACGATAGTCGCGATCTCGGCGCGTGTTACTGAGTTGTGCGCGTTGAATTTGCCTTTGTTGTCGCCTTTTATAAGGCCGAGCGTTCGCATACTTTCGATGCTGTCACGCGCCCAGTTCGGGAACGTAACTTCATCTTTGAAAGATTCGACGATCGGGGCTTCGGGAAGCTTTAAGTCGATATAGTCGACGAGTCTTACGATAAACGTCGCAAGCTCCATGCGCTTTATCGGGTCGTTCGGCTTGAACAGACCGCCGTCGTAGCCCTGTGCAAGTCCGACACGAGCCGCCCAGCCGACGGCATCTCTGAACCAAGACTTCTTGCCGACATCTTTAAATCTCTCGGCAAACTGTCCGCCTGAAGAAGTGTCCTCGTTAGCGAGACGAGCCATCAGCGTCACAAGCTGAGCGCGGGTCATGGTTTCGTTCGGCGCGAAAATATCTCGCGAAGTTCCCTCCATATATCCTGCTTTGTACATATCGGATACGGCGTCGTAGAACCATTGGCCTTTCTTTACGTCCTTGAACGGTAGCTTTATATTATCGGATAAAGCTGAGCCGACAAGGAGACATAGGGTTAGAAGCAATGAAAAAGTCAGTACTATAGCTGTCAGTAGAGTGAGTTTTCGCCTTTTCATGTTTGAGAGTCCCTTTCGATTTGGTTTACTTTAGTATTTTAGCATCCGAAAGCATTTCCGTCAAGGGTCATTGTGCACATTGTTTCACGTGATTTTTAGGCAACTTCACAAAACGGGAGTTTGTTTTTTATTTATTCATACAGTTGGCTATAAATGTTTACAAACTCGTTTGTGTACGTTAATTATTCGCGGGAAAGAAAAAAGCTCTCCGAAATTTACGAAGAGCCGAAAAATTGATCTTTTCATTCGTGACGCTCGATGCGGCAGACGTATGTGAGCCCCGCAAGGCTTGTTTTCGATGTGACCGTCACGCACTCGCCGATCTGCGGTGCGTGGATGAAGTAGTATTTGCCGTCAGCGTCGTCGCGGCCGATATACAAAAGCGTGTGTCCCGGGTAGTAGACGACCGTTGGCACGAACGTGTCGAGCCTGTCCGCAGACAAAGCTTCGGCGTTTTGCGCAACGTAGAGCGAGTCGCCGATTATTTTATCCTGTTGCGA
The DNA here is from genome assembly GCA_964461155.1 of uncultured Ruminococcus sp. Lineage (GTDB taxonomy): Bacteria > Bacillota > Clostridia > Oscillospirales > CAG-272 > RUG11130. Next base: position 6,742 of record CAYWTG010000027.1, on the reverse strand, counting down.
GGTGTCGCGCGGAAAGCTGAAGCCGAAGGTGCGGAAGACGTTCAGAACGAGTCCCGAGCAGTCGATACCGTCGTCGAGTCCGCCCCAACCGTATGATGTGCCCTCGTATTTATAAGCTTGCGCGAGATAGTTTTTGTATGTGTACGGCAGATATCCTATGCAGGCGGAGGCGTGCGGGAGGGCATATTGCGTCGACGAAAGAGTCCCGTCGGGATTTCGTGTCGGCAGTATGATCGTGTACTCGACGCCGTTTGCGAATGTGAAAGGCAGAGTCGCTCCCATGTCAAGGCGAAGGTCTCCGTCACGGTAGAGCGGATCCGTTATACAAACCAAGTTGTTCGGCTGTGCGAAAACGAGCCACTTATCGCGACTCTCGGCGATCGCGACTTCACCCGTGTGCACCCAGCCGCTGTAATTATACGAGAGCACGAAATAATACTCAAAATCGAAAGTGGTATAAAGCACGAGCACGGGTGTGCCGAGCGAAAGCTCCGTGCTCTGAACGGAGTCGTAGGGATTGTCGGGCGATTTTCGGTATGGCTTGTTATCCGGCACCATTCGCACGTTGCCGCGCGAAGTCATGATACCGAGCTTTACGCGGAGTGTGCCTGCATCGTTAACCGTCATGCGTCGTCGCACGGTATCGATGTGATCGTTTTGTATCTCCGAACCGTCGCTGTCATATCTGTTACCGCTCGGGAACGCGTTGTGCGAGATCATGCTTTTGAGAGCTTCGGCAGACACCGTATCGGGAAAAGTGAAGATATCGGTCATCGATTCAGAAGCGTTCAAAATGCGCTCGTTTTCTTTCGCTATTTCCTCCGGTGTCATGATGACGCGATCGGCGTCTGGGTTTCGGTAGCACCATGAGATGACCTCCTGCGGGAGCTCTTCTTCATATTCGGTGACCACCGTGTCCGCCTCTGTTACGGGCGGTACGCTGACACTTTCGCCGAACGATTCTTCTTGTATGGTGTCTTCGACGGGTACTGTCGGAGTGGGATATGCGTCACGCAGGCATGAGCAAAGTGTAAGCGCACTTAAAAAGCACGCGAAAAATGAAATATAACGCTTCACTCGGGTTCCCTCCTTTGCACATATACCTGAAATCGCCGCAGAAATGCTTCATCACAACTGCGGCGGTTACAGATATTCACTTAATGATTCGAGCGGTATCTTTCAAACCAAATAAGGCCGATCTCAAATGCTTCGTAGAAGCCGCTTTTCATGTCCTGCTTTACGATGCGCTCATGGTCGGGAAGACTTGTGTCCGTCTTCATGAGCTGTATGAGTATCTTATCGGGCACCTTCATGCCGCCGCTGTCTTTTTCGGACATAATCATCATCTGGAGGATGTATTCCTCATCCATACTGCCGTAGCAAATGAAATTTCCCTCTCTGACCAGAGGCAGTCCCTTATACATCAAAAACTTTCCGTCTACCGTGGAAAGCACGTCAAAATCCTTTGCTTCTGCCATTGCAGCCACCGTCCTTCTATTAGATATACTAATATATTTTACTATATTTTCGGCACTTTGTCAAGGCATTTTCTGTCACTTGAGAGAATACAGGCAAAAAAATCACATTTATCGGTGCGATACGATACCGTTGAGGCTTTCCGCAAGTTGCCAAACATCGGAGAGCGTGTTAAAATATCCGAAGCTCACTCTCACCGCGCCGTCTTCGCCGCTTTTCACGGTTTTGTGAGCGAGTGGCGAACAGTGCAGACCGCTTCGTGTGCATATGCCGTCTTTTTCGAGTGCTCGCGAGAGCTCTGACGGCCTCATTCCGTCGACGTTAAAAAGCACGCATCCGTTTCGGCCGAGGTGCTCGCGGTCGTATATACGGACACGCTTCAGTGACTCGAGATATCCTGCCAGTACTGTCGCAAGCTCGCTTTCATGCCGCGCAACATTGTCGACTCCGATACTCGATAAAAATCGCATTCCCGCGGCAAGTCCCGCGGCAAGCGGTGCCGAGAGCGTTCCCGCCTCAAGCCGCTCGGGAATATCGTTCGGCATTTCCGTGTCGTTTGAGAGAATCCCTGTGCCACCCTCTAATAGGGTATTTATGCGTTTTTCGGTGTTGAGGATCAAAAGCCCCGTGCCTTGCGGGCCGAATAGTCCCTTATGCCCTGCCATGCAGACGGCGTCGGCGTTAAGTGTGCGAATATTCACGGGAACGTGTCCCGCCGCTTGAGACAAGTCGACGATGAATGTTATTCCCCGCTCGCGACACAGCCGTTCGATGCGCTCGACGGGCAGACGAATGCCGCAGATATTCGAGGTGTGATTTGCCACGATCATGCGCGTGTCGTGACGAATGAGTGAGACTATCGCCTCTTCCACGGCATCCGCGTCTCCGGCGCATGACGGGTAGACATCGTATGAGCATCTGCGCCTTTTACAAAGCGTCACGACGGGACGGAGCACGGAGTTGTGTTCGATATCGGAAATGAGTATATGACTTCCGTCTTCGCATAAACCTTTGATCGCAAGGTTCAGCGCGTGCGTTGCGTTGTAAGTTATGACGACGTTTTCACTCTCGCATCCGAGAAGCTCTCCCGCCGCCTCACGACATGAATACACAGCCTCTGTCGCCGCGCGCGCGAGCGGGTGCGAAGCTCTTGACGGACTGCCGCCGTATTTTTTCATCGTTTTCGTCACGGCCGCGTAAACGCCGCGTGGCTTCGGAAAGCTTGTCGCTGCGTTATCGAGATAAATCATTTCGTCCTCCGATCACTTCGCCGAACGTGATACCGCGCCGCCTCAAGATATCACTCGCACGTGCCGCAGAACCGCACTCTATCGACAGCGCGTATGCGCACCCGCGTTTCGTGATCGACGGGTCTATGCCGATGAGCTCGGCGGATATTCCGTCATGCGCGAGTATTCTCTGGGCTTTTTTTGAGAGCGTCGGGCTTTTTATCGGAATTATACATTCGCTCATTTTAATTGTTCCCTCTCCTTGGATCCTTTCTCATCTGTTTCTCGACTTACACCATTATATGCACTCAAACGGACGCGTGACAGATTGACAATTAAGGATAGATATCGTATAATTAAGCTATGATATTTTATACTGAGGAGTAATTATGCTTTCTGTAGGCTGTGAATATACCGCGAGGATCGTGGACTGTACTCCGCTCGGTGCGGGGATCGCAAAAATCGACGGCTGTGCCGTATTCGTTATCGGGGCCGTGACGGGAGAAATGTGCCGCTTTGTCATCACCGAGGTTCAAAAAAAATACGCTAAAGGCAGACTTGTCGAGATAATCGAAAAGAGCGAAGAAAGGCGAGATGTCGACTGCCCGATCTTCGCAGATTGCGGTGGGTGCACTCTGCGACATACTTCCGAGAAATTTGAGCGGGAAATCAAGAAAAATGCTGTCATAGGCGCGTTTCGTCGGATGAAGATCTCACAGGAACTTGTCCGTGATGTCATCGAGCCGAGCTTGCCGCTTCGTAACGGAGTTAAGCTTCACTTTGACGAGGACGGTGCGTTCGGCTTTTACGAGGACGGCACGAACACTCTGTGTAAGCTTCCCGAGAGTGGTTGCCACATAATCCCGCAAAGCTTTTCGGACATAGCACGCACAGTGTCAAGTCTCGCTTCGAGCGGCGAGGCGTCATCTCCGACGGAGCTGTTTATACGCAGTTCCGATGACGGAAGTATTGTCGTGTGTCTGACCGGCGTGAGATCCGAGAGCGATGAGAGGCTCTTTGCCGTGCGGCTCATGAGCGAGTATCCGAAAATCACGGGGATTCTCACGCGCTGTGCCGAGGACGAAAAATTCCGACTGTTGGCGGGAAGCAAATATCTCGAAAGCACCGTAGCGAGCCTTCGCTTCCGCATATCTCCCGAGGCGTTTTTTCAAGTCAATTATGAGGGCGCGGAGCTTATATTCCAGCGAGTTCTCGAGTACGCGTCGAGGTGTGATTTCTCGTACTGCGCCGATCTCTACTGCGGCACGGGTACTATCGGCCTTATGCTTGCCGCGCGTTTTCCGAATGCGCGTTTTACCGGCGTCGAAATAAACGAAAGTGCCGTTCGTGACGCAAAGTATAACGCGCGCCTAAACGGACTGCGAAATATTGATTTTTATTGCAGTGACGTTGCACGCTTTGCCGATGAGAGGTCGCCCGAGCTTGTCGTTCTCGACCCGCCGCGTCGAGGCCTTTCTCAGAGCATGACCGACGTTGTCCTGAAAATACTGCCGCAAAACATAATATACGTCTCGTGTAACCCTTTTACGCTCGCACGTGACGCCGAGAAGCTCTCAGACGGCGGCTATAAAATATATGAGCTCTCGCCGATAAATATGTTCCCTCGAAGCTCTCATGTGGAGACGGTGTGTCTGCTTTCCCGCGCTGACGCTCGGGGTGACAGGTGATTTACTTTATAAGGTAGACTGAAATGAAAACAGAAAACAAAAAAACGAATATATGTCCGAACGCCAAAAAATGCGGCGGGTGTCAGCTTCAAAATCTCGAGTACTCGGAACAGCTGAAACTGAAAATGTCGCGTCTTAATTCCCTGCTCGGGAAATACGCCCGAGTGAAGTCCATCGTCGCGATGGAGAATCCCGAGCACTACAGAAATAAAGTTCAAGCGGCGTTCGCTTCCCGCGACGGTCGTGTGATCTCCGGTATATATCAGTCGACGACGGGCAGGATCGTTCCTTGCGACTCGTGTATGCTCGAAAACGAAGCGGCGGACAAGATCGTCGTGACGATCAGAAATATGTGTAAGTCATTTAAAATTCGTCCGTACGACGCTAAGACCGGACGCGGCTTTTTGCGCCATGTGACAGTCAGATGCGGCTTTTCAAGCGGCGAGATCATGGTCGTTTTGGTAAGTGCACCCGGTGAGTTCCCGTCGGAGAGATCATTTGTAAATGAGCTTGTTCGCCGTCATCCGGAGATAACCACCGTTGTTCACAACGTAAATCCCACGAAAACGCCGATCTTCTTCGGCAAGCAGTCGCGCGTGCTTTACGGAAACGGTTACATAACCGACAGATTGTGCTCGCTTGATTTTCGCATAAGCCCGCGCTCGTTTTATCAGGTAAACCCGATACAGACCGAGCGTCTTTACTCGACGGTTAAGAAGTTCTGTGCGCTCGGCGGCAACGAGCGCGTGATCGACGCGTACTGCGGCACGGGTACTATCGGCCTTTGCCTTGCCGATTCGGCCGCGGCTGTGCTCGGTATTGAGGTTAATTCCGATGCCGTGCGCGACGCGCGTTCAAATGCCCGCCTCAACGGTATCGAGAACGCAAAATTCGTAGAAGCGGATGCGGCGGAGATGATGTTTTCTCTCGCACAGCGTGGCGAAAGTGCTGATGTTGTGGTCACCGACCCGCCGCGTGCGGGATGTACCGTAAAATTCTTAAAGAGCCTGCTGAGCCTTTCACCGTCAAAAATAGTGTATGTCTCGTGTGAGCCCGAAACGCTTGCGCGCGACCTTAAAACGCTCACACGCGAATATAAAGTAAAAACCATCGTACCGTTTGATATGTTCCCTTACACTCGCCATGTGGAGTGCGTGTGTTTGCTGACAAGAACCAAACAATAACGAAAGAAAAAGGAATAACATTATGGGATTCTTTTCAACAATACTTTGTAACATAAAGAATATGAAAAAAGCGAAGAAAATCAGAGAAATGGGTAAGGAAAATTTACTTGCTTTAGAAGACGAAGAATTTTATGAGGCTATGATTTGTCTTTGTGATGATATAGTGTACGATATTAAGGCACCGGATTTGACGAAAGAACAGGTTTTGACCTATTCGCTTTATATGTTTGAGATGGAAGTTAACAATGGCGGTTTGTGCCAATTCTTTGTAAACTCAAGTAGTGATTGTGCTCCGTTTATCAGCGAGGCATTAGAGGCGATTGGGGCAACAGAATTGAGAAATTTATTCGAACGGTTTGTAAATGATAATGATATTGATGTTGCAGATTTATCTTCTTTTAAAATTTCAGACGTTAAAGAATACGAAGCCCAAACAAAACGATTTGATTTTGACAGCTTTGATGAAAGATTTTATGACAATGAGAATTTCCACCGGCAGGTAATCGATTATTTCAGATGCAATATTGAACAATTTTTGGGAAATTAAGCAAAAAAGGACTGAGATTTGCTATAATATATTGCAATATCGAATTTGAAAAAGAGGCGGTTACATGAAAAATATTGTTATCAGTGCTGACGGAGACAGAAAAGTGTATTCAGTCCCTGATGTTGTGGCAAATGATTTGCAAAAGTATTGCAGTGAATTTTGTAATGAGTGGGTATGGAGCAGTCCTTATGCAAAAAAATATCGAACACACGATGGCGTATGCTACAATGAAGAGGATTTTATAGATACTTAAACACACATTTGTTTCCAAACGAAAAGTCTGTATTTGTGAAAAATTTGGGATGGATTGATTTTCATTCAAAATTGCCCGCTCCATATTGCGATTATCCCGAATTCAATTTTTAGGCGTTGCGTTGTAATTGCTTTAGACAAGCTTGAATCGGTCACACCGTTAAATGGGAATTTTAAAGGACGAGACTTGATTACTAAAGAAGGGGATTATGTAATGAATATATTTAGGAAGGTGGATATGTTTAAAAAACTGAATTCAAAGCAATTTGAATACCAATCGGAAAAAGCTCTTGAAATGGAAATGACCGAATCAAAAAGTGAATCAATAATATACAGCGAAATAGTAAGTTGCTATTTTCAGATTTT